>JBATFE010000208.1:0-3375 GCA_049664445.1 Gammaproteobacteria bacterium | reverse complement strand
GATGTGGGTCGCGTACTCGGACATCCTTACGGTTTTGTCGACCGCATCGCCAAGCTGATCCCGTTTGAAATCGGCATTACGCTGGACAAGGCGTTGCAACAGGAGCCGGCATTCAGCGATCTGTATGACAGTGACGAGGACGTGCGCACGGTGATTGATCTCGCTCGTTCACTGGAGGGTCTGGCGCGCAATGCCGGCAAGCATGCCGGTGGCGTGGTGATCGCGCCCTCGCAGTTGACCGACTTCACGCCGTTGTACTGCGAGCAGGGTGGCGGTGCACTGGTCAGCCAGTTTGACAAGGATGATGTTGAAGCCGTCGGGCTGGTCAAGTTCGACTTTCTCGGTTTGCGTACACTGACCATCATTGACTGGGCACTGAAGACCATCAATGAGGGTGTTGCTGCGGACAGCGAAGCGTACGTCGATATCAATGCGATACCGCTGGATGACAGGTCGGCATTCGAGTTGCTGAAGGCAGCGACGACCACCGCCGTGTTCCAGCTGGAATCAAGCGGCATGAAGGACCTGATCCGCCGACTGCAACCGGATACCTTCGAAGACATCGTTGCACTGGTGGCACTGTTTCGTCCCGGCCCGCTGCAGTCAGGCATGGTCGATGACTTTATTGCGCGCAAGCATGGCGCGCAGATCAAGTACCCGCACCCCGATCTGGAACCCATCCTGAAACCGACTTACGGCATTATCCTCTACCAGGAACAGGTGATGCAGATTGCACAGGTGCTGGCCGGCTACACGCTGGGCGGCGCTGATATGTTACGGCGTGCCATGGGCAAGAAAAAAGCGGAGGAAATGGCGAAGCAACGTTCCATCTTTCTCGAGGGCGCCAGACAGCGCGCTGTCGATGAAAAGGTCGCCAGCGGTATTTTCGACCTGATGGAGAAGTTTGCCGGTTATGGTTTCAACAAGAGCCACTCGGCGGCCTATGCGCTGGTGTCCTACCAGACGGCATGGCTGAAGGCGCATTACCCGGCGGCATTCATGGCGGCGGTGTTGTCCGCAGACATGGACAATACCGACAAGATCGTGCACCTGATTGCCGAGTGTCGCGACATGAAACTGCAGGTCGTGCCGCCGGATGTCAATCGGTCCCTGTATGCATTCACGGTATTGTCACAGACGACCGTGGTCTATGGACTGGGTGCGATCAAGGGGGTTGGTCAGGCCGCCATAGAAGGCATGATTGAAGAGCGTAACCAGGGCGGTGTGTTCGCCGACCTGTTCGATCTTTGCCAGCGTGTTGATCTGCGCAAGGTGAACCGGCGCGTGTTCGATGCACTGATACGGGCCGGGGCGCTGGACTCGCTGGGTGAAACGCGTGCCACCCAGCTGGCGAACCTTGACCAGGCATTGAAGCTTGCAGAACAGCACAGTCGCAATCTTGATACCGGCCAGAATGACCTGTTTGGTGAAACGACTGCCGCCGCACCCCTGCAGGTCAGCAGGCAGGTGTTACCCGAGTGGGAGGAAGAACAGCGTTTGCAGGGAGAGATGGACGCACTGGGCCTGTACCTGACCGGTCACCCGATAACACGTTACGAGACGGAACTCTCCAATATCATCAGTGGCAAGCTTGCCGGGGTGGCTGCCTTGTGCGCTGCACCGGCAGCAGCGGCCGCGAACGCCGCTAACAAGGAATACAAGGGGCGGCGGTCTTCCGATGAACGCGCGGTCACCATTGCCGGTCTGGTGATGAACATGCGTGTCATCAAGACCCAGCGGGGTGGCAGGATCGCGTTCCTGACGCTGGATGATCGCACGGCACGCATCGATGTGCGCGTGTTTCCCGATGTCTACGACAAGTACCAGGCGATGCTGGCAAAGAACAAGGTGCTGGTGATACAGGGGGGGCTGGGACTGGACGATTTCAGCGGCACCTGCCAGGTAACCGCGCAGAGTATTTATGACATCAACCAGGCGCGTGCCCTGTATGCGCGGCGACTGGTGGTGGGAGTCGAGTCAAGCCAGGCGGGCAATGGTTTCGTTGGCAGTCTGGCCGATATCCTGCAGCCGTTTCGCGAGGGACATTGTCCGGTGTGCATTGATTATACCGGGGGTGAAGCGCAGGCGCGTGTGACGCTGGGAGAAGAGTGGTCAGTGCACCCCTCCGATGAGTTGATACACCGCTTGTGTGACCTGGCCGGCAAGGACCGTGTCGCGGTCGAGTATGTATGAGCAGCGGCACATATGGTACCTTTACCCCCAGTGCCAGTCCTGCGGATTAACCCATGAATCTTAATTTCCTTGAATTTGAACAACCCATTGCCGAGCTGGAAGCAAAGATTGACGAGCTTCACTATATCGGTGATGACGCCGACGTAAACATCAATGACGAGATCGTCAAGCTGAAGGAGAAAAGTTCTGCCCTGACTGAAACGATATTCTCGAACCTGACCCCGTGGCAGGTTTCCCAGCTTGCGCGTCACCCGCAGCGGCCCTATTCGCTGGACTACATTATCCGCATCTTCAGCGACTTCGAGGAGCTTCACGGTGACCGGCATTTTGCGGACGACCACGCCATCGTCGGTGGTGTTGCCAGGCTCGACGACATTCCCGTCATGGTGATCGGACAGCAGAAGGGGCGCGATACCCGGGAAAAGCTGCAACGTAACTTTGGTATGCCTCGGCCCGAGGGTTACCGCAAGGCGCTGCGCCTGATGGAAATGGCCGAGCGCTTCGGCTTGCCGGTGTTGACATTCATAGACACACCCGGCGCCTACCCGGGCATCGGCGCGGAAGAACGGGGTCAGAGTGAGGCCATTGCCAAAAACCTGCAGGTGATGTCGCGGTTGCAGGTACCGATCATCTGCACCGTGATCGGTGAAGGGGGCTCGGGTGGCGCGCTGGCGATTGGTGTTGGCGACCAGACGTTGATGTTGCAGTACAGCACCTATTCGGTGATCTCCCCGGAGGGCTGTGCCTCGATACTCTGGAAGAGTGCCGACAAGGCACCGGAAGCGGCCGAGGCACTCGGTATAACCTCGGGGCGTCTGTATGAGCTGGGACTGGTTGACCAGGTCATACCGGAACCGTTGGGCGGCGCACACCGTGATGTCGATGCCATGGCTGAGAATATCAAACAGTCGCTGATCAAGACACTTGATTCGCTGAAAAACAAGGCAACGGATGAACTTGTCGAGGCACGCTATAAGCGCCTCATGTCCTACGGGAAGTTTACCGAACGCTAGGTATAGTATGGCCACGGAATCCACGGAAGAACACAGAAGTATTTTTTCCAGGGCATTTATTTTTTCGTGTTCTTCCGTGGATTCCGTGGCCATTGAAAAAAACCGGCTACGCAGTGCGTCGCTTACGCATCCGTGGTTATCAAATTAGCCGCGCTATTTTACAGTCGCG
>JBATFE010000207.1:0-2547 GCA_049664445.1 Gammaproteobacteria bacterium | reverse complement strand
AACTGCTCAACGCGATCTTCGAGCAGGATTTTCTCGACTGTTCCTACGGGTTTCGCCCGGGACGAAGTGCACACGGTGCGCTGGACGAAGTCGGCCGGGTGATTTGCCGCAGGCCGACGGCGTATGTCCTGGAGTTGGACATCTGTTCCTACTTCGACTCGATTGTCCGGAAGCAACTCATGGAGATGGTCGAGCGGAGAGTGAGCGACGCGAGCATTCTCAGGCTGATCGGAAAGTGGATCAACATTGGAGTGGTAGATGACGGACGACTACAGGAGAGCGAGACGGGGACCGGTCAGTGGCAGATCATCAGCCCGTTGCTGGCCAACCTCTACCTGCACCACGTGCTGGACCTGTGGTTCGAGAAAGAGGTGAAGCCTCGCTTGAAAGGACAAGCCTTCGAAATCCGCTACGCCGATGATGCGCTACTGTGCTTTCAGTACCGCGAGGATGCGCAGAGAGTACTCAGAGTTCTAACAAAGAGGTTTGCTAAGTACGGGCTGAGGCTTCATCCAGAGAAGACTCGCTTGGTGGAATTCGGGCGCCGCGCTCATCATCAGGCGAAACGGCTGAAGGCGAAGACCGCCACTTTCGACTTCCTGGGCTTTACGCACCGGTGTGCAACTAGCCGGAATGGGAAATTCACAGTGCACGTGAGCACGATGAAGAAACGCTTGAGGCGGAGCCTTACGGCAATCGCCGACTGGTGCCGCAATCATCGCCACGCCCCTGTGGAGTACCAGCAGCGGCTGCTCAACGCGAAACTCAGGGGCCACTACCAAACCCTATTACCTTAGATAAAGTTAATCATGGATTCATATGGGAAGGTGGTGTGATTCGTGATTTGGGCGCATTTCCACCCGAAGATGATATCAATTCCAGCAGCAACGCTTATGCAATTAATAATAGTGGGCTAATTGGCGGTAATGTGGATCTTGCCGGTGTGGTATGGGATCTGTTTGGCACTCCAAACTATCCGCCTTTTCCGCCAAATGTGCGCATAACTGATCCAGGGCCATTTACACCAGCCATCACGTTTGATATCAATAATGCAGGACAAGCAGCTGGCTCGCTACTTTCGGATACAACCGGATTCCGCTGGCAGGCGAATGTGCTTGAGATGCTTGTGCCTCTGCAGGCAGTTGATGACGATGCTTTCGGTATTAATGAACTGGGCGAGGTTGTCGGGCGCGGTCTGCTTGCGCCACCAGCCCGTTACCATGCGGTGTTCTGGCCTGACCCGGATACAGTTCAGGATCTTGGTACACTTGGAGGGGATAACAGCGAAGCACATGCTATTAACAACGACAGGATAATCGTTGGTAGTAGTGAGACAGTTACGGGAGCAACGGTGGCGTTTATCTGGCCTGCCGATTTTGGTATGAAACCGCTTGGTACACTGGGTGGTACTAACAGTAAAGCTTTCGGAATCAATTCTGATGGTCAAATAGTTGGTGAAAGTGAAACTTCAACAGGACAGGTGCATGCAACACTCTGGTCGGTTAAATATGCAACAAAAATACTGATTGACATCAAACCCGGCAGCGATCCGAACTGTTTCAATATCAATTCGCATGGTGTCGTTCCAGTCGCGATACTTGGAACTGAGGAGCTTGATGTAACTGAGATCGACCTCGCATCCCTGTCATTCGGCGGGCTAGAAGTTCGTATGCGAGGGAATAAAGGGCCATTATGCTCTGTTGATTATTCTAATGATGATCCTTATCTCGATCTAATTTGTCACTTTTAGGATGATTCGGATATGTGGGATCCGGGGAATGGCGAGGCCACTTTAACTGGTAATTTGTCCGACGGAACGCCTATCGAGGGTAGCGATTCAATCTGCATCGTTCCCTAATTTTTACTTAGCCAACAATAGCTGCGGCGGCCTTCGGGTCGCCGTTTCGTTTTTGTTTGTGTTAAATGTCTTAAAGTGGCCGGGGGTTGTGCTACTTTATCAGTTCCAACAACAACCAGGGTCAAGAGTACATTGAATGGCAAGTATCTGTGCGACACAGGACGTTCCTAGGGTATCGCCAGCTGCAATACAGAGAATCTACCGGAGATAGCCATGTGCAAGATTTGTTGGACTAGTGTTTTTGTGTTGTCGCTAATAGCGACAGGGATAACATATAAATTTGTCATTCAAGGCAAGGTAACAGAAAGCACTGATGGTAGAACGGCTATCCTGCTGAAGAAGAATGAAAGAGACCTTGTCCTGTCCGAGATGCGTGTATTTCTGGAAAGCATCCAACAGATAACCCGTGGCATTTCAGATGACAACATGGAGTTAGTCGCTGAGTATGCCCGGAAGTCTGGTCGAGATGCGCAGATGGCCGTGCCTGGCTCGCTGGTTGGTAAACTGCCGTTATCGTTTAAGAAGTTGGGGTTTGACACGCATTCAAAATTTGATGAACTTGCTCTTGATGCGGAACAACTGGGTGATCGTGACCATACTCTTTCTCAATTGAATACTCTTCTAAATAACTGTGTGGCATGCCATGCTGCATACCGGTTCGAGGTAAGCGCACAAAATCCACTATAGAG
>JBATFE010000206.1:0-2177 GCA_049664445.1 Gammaproteobacteria bacterium | reverse complement strand
CTGGCATTCGGTCATCGACGATATCCTTGCACAGGGTGATCGCTACGGCCGCAGTGACCATGGCAAGGGAAAACGCATCCAGGTGGAATTCGTATCCGCCAACCCGACCGGGCCACTGCATGTTGGTCATGGCCGCGGCGCCGCCTACGGCGCCGCGGTGGCCGACCTGCTGGCGGCCATCGGTTACAACGTACACCGCGAGTATTACGTCAACGATGCCGGCCGGCAGATGGACATCCTCGCCGCCAGTGTTTACCTGCGCTATCTCGACCTGTGCGGCGCAAGCGTCACCTTCCCCGCCAACGGTTACCAGGGCGACTATGTCTGGGATATTGCCGCCACGCTGCACCGTGAACACGGCGAGGCACTGCTGCATCCGGTCGAAGCGGTATTCCGGGATGTCCCGCCTGATGAACCGGCCGGCGGTGACAAGGAAGCGCACATCGACGGCATTATCGAGCGCAGCCGCGCCCTGCTGGGACAAACACAGTACCGGACGGTCTTTGACGAGGGCCTGAACGCCATACTCGGCAATATCCGCCAGGACCTGAAAGAGTTTGGCGTGGTCTATGACGAATGGTTTTCAGAGCGCTCGCTGTCCGATGACAAGTCTGTCGAGGCATGCATCGAGCGGCTGCAGCAGAGCGGTCACGTCTACGAGAAGAACGGCGCCCTGTGGTTCAGCTCCACCGACTTCGGTGACGAGAAGGACCGCGTGATCGTGCGCGACAACGGCCAGAGCACCTACTTTGCCTCGGACATTGCCTACCATGCCAACAAGCTGGAGCGCGGCTATGACCGCGTCATCGATGTCTGGGGCGCCGACCACCATGGCTACGTGCCGCGGGTAAAGGCCGCCCTCAGGGCACTCGGAGATGACCCGGAGAAGCTCGATGTACTGCTGGTGCAGTTTGCCATCCTCTATCGCGGCGGTGAAAAGGTACAGATGTCGACGCGTTCAGGTGAGTTTGTGACGCTGCGCGAACTGCGTCGCGAGGTCGGCAATGATGCCGCACGGTTTTTCTATGTCATGCGCAAATGCGAACAGCACATGGATTTCGACCTTGATCTTGCCAAGTCACAGTCAAACGACAATCCCGTGTATTACATCCAGTATGCGCATGCCCGGGTCAGGAGCGTGTTCCGGCAGCTGCAGGAAAAACATTTGAGCTGGGACCGTGATGCCGGCAGCGACGGACTGTCCATCCTGTCGGAGAGTCATGAGCAGGATCTGATCATCAAGCTGTCGCGCTATCCCGAGATACTGGAAGCGGCGGCGATTAATCATGAGCCGCACCAGCTGACGCATTACCTGCGTGAACTGGCCAATGATTTCCACACCTATTACAATGCGCACACCTTCCTGGTCGACGATGACAGGGTCCGCAATGCACGCCTGAACCTGATCGAGGCAACCCGGCAAGTCATCGCCAACGGCCTCGGACTGCTGGGCGTTTCCGCTCCGGACACCATGTAATGCCACGCGACTACAAGCACAGGGCCAATCCCCGCAGGAAGCGCAGCACGCTGTCGCCGCTGGTCGGCGTCCTTGCCGGCCTGCTGATTGGCCTGTTTGTCGCCTTCCTGGTGTACATCAAGTCGCGTGCTGAACCGCGTGAACCGGTCTATATACAGGAAACCCTGCCGCCGCCGGTAGCGACGAGCAACGAGCAAGCTGCAAGCGATGTGCACAGCGATGAGACCACGCCACATCCGCCACCGCCAAAACCGCGTTTTGATTTCTATACCCTGTTACCGGAGATGGAAGTCGTCATCCCAGAAGAGGAAATCACAGAAAGCCTGAAAAAGACACCGCTCCCGCCCGCGACACCACCGCCTGCCAGCGAGGCTGAACCCGTTCCGCAGCGAAAACCCGAACCGGCAGCAATCACCACACCCGCTGCGACGCCGAAACCGGCCGCACCGGCAACACCCACCGGTACCTATTACCTGCAGGTCGGCTCTTTCAGCGAAGGCGCAAAGGCTGAACGTTTCAAGGCAGAACTGGGGATGCTCGGCATGCAGACGAGCATCCAGAAGGTCACCATCAATAACAGGGAAACCTACCACCGCGTCCGGGTGGGGCCGTTCACGACACTGGACGAACTGGACAGGACCCGCCAGACACTGAAGAAAAAAGGCATCGACAGCACCCCTATCAAGGTCCGGGGTTAAGC
>JBATFE010000205.1:0-2348 GCA_049664445.1 Gammaproteobacteria bacterium | reverse complement strand
TTCAGTCTTTGCTCTAACACAGTCAGCGCTCCCTAATAGTCAGACCATATTAATGTAATTTTCCGCAACGGCGCTGCTTGCTGCCAGGAAACGCGATTCTCGGGGTAACAGTGCAGCAGGCATGGATAAACAGTGCCATCAAGTATGTAATAAGTCCCATGATCAATCCACCGGATTGCACCAGGCTTGCCCGCAGTATACTGGCACTGCAAACTATAAAGATTAGTTGATAATAGCCATCATCTGGTGCGTGATTAATCTGCCGCATACATACTCTTGTCGGGAAAGGTGAAACAGGAAAAAGATAAAGATGAGCACACTGACCTGGATTATTGGAAGCAGTCTCCTGATGAGTGCTATCGCAATGGTTGGCAGTGTTACCCTTATATTACAAGAATCCACCCTCCAGCGAATTATCCTGCCATTGGTTGCATTTTCTGCCGGCTCCTTAATTGGTGGCGCCTTCTTTCATATGATTCCTGCGGGGCTTGCCCAATACGGCAGCAGCGATAGCTTTTTTGTCTGGATCATTGCTGGCTTCAGCATCTTTTTTGCACTGGAGCAGCTACTGCATTGGCACCACTGCCACCGCGCCTCTGCAAGTTGCAAACAGCCCCTCACATACTTAATCCTTATTGGCGATGGCTTGCATAACTTCATCGGGGGACTTGCGATCGCCGGTATTTTTGTCACTGATATCAGGCTTGGTATCATGGCCTGGCTGGCCGCTGCGGCACACGAGGTGCCCCAGGAATTCGGTGATTTCGGTGTCTTGATCCATGGCGGATGGGGAAAGCGCAAGGCGTTGTTGTTCAATGTGCTGTCGGCGCTTACTTTTTTGGCAGGCGGTTTGTTAACCTACGCAGTATCCTTCAATATGGATATTTCATTTCTTATCCCGTTCGCAGCAGGTAACTTCCTTTACATTGGGGCCTCCGATCTGGTTCCGGAGGTCAGGAAGCATAAGGATCTCGGTGTCAACATTGTAAACTTCATCTCGTTTCTCATCGGAGTTTCCCTGATGTTGATCATCAAGATCATACTTGGCTCCTGAAAGCAGATTCCTGCCCGGTACTTTCACAGGTGGCAGCAGCAGTGTAGCGGGCTGCTCCAGTTGCCGTACGCCGTATAATCGGTCATTTGACCTGCACAACATCGCACGCATCACTTATGACGAAGCCAACAGAAAATGCATATATATTTACTCCCATCTACCGGGAAGCAATAAATTTCAGCGGCGGTATTCCTGTCACCCTGCGACTGGTAATCCCTGCTGACAAGCCTTTGCTTGAACGCGGGATGGACAACTTTTCACCAGAATCACGTTTTCAGCGCTTTCTTTTTGCCAAGCTGAAACTAACCAATGCAGACCTGCGCTATCTGACCGGGATTGACGGAGTGGATCATTTTGCTATTGGCGCACTTAACCAGGCAGGCGAAGGGATAGGCCTAGCCCGTTTTGTTCGTTTTGGCGATCATCAGGTGGTAGCCGAACCAGCAATTGCAGTTCTGGATGCGCATCAAAACAAGGGGCTGGGCTGCATACTATTCAGAAGACTGATGGCTGCTGCCCGGGAAATTGGGTGCAGACCATGTTTTCCTGACTATCTGACTGGCACGCCCCGGATCATGGACTGATGCATGCCGGGCATCCGTGCGGAAAATTCGCTGAATCCATGGCCCTCAACATTCACGCCCGCAGCAGGGCACAGCGCGGCCTTGCTCATGAAACACCCGGGCCAGCGCCACGTGCAATATATGTTGATTTGCACCGAAATCAGTCCCAATATAGTTGGATATTTGCATTCTGCTTTGACCCATCTCCGCTAAGAATGATTAGTTTGTAGCCACATACTTACAGCAGATCTGGTGGTATATATTTCAGTGCAAATAGTGGATCATTTTTCGGTGCAATTTAACAATCTGGTCACAGCCAGTCGTATTGATCGATCGGATGCCTGCGATTCAGGCGAACGAGCCCGACTGTCGCGCCAATTTGCAAAGCAGCAACTGAGATGCTTCTACTGAGGAGTATTTTTCATCGAAATAGCTGAGGATCTTCTCGATACCCTGGCCAATCGATTATTGAGGCAACGACTTTCATCAACTGGTCATTTCTCATAGCCCGATCGATGATGATTAGATACTTATACCAACTAAGTGCCAATTCCGGATTCTAACAAGTGATATTATTGCGCCCGCAATAGAATCATCCGAAAAACACCGATGCGAATATCGATGCGAGTTGTAATCGCACCCACTATGGTTCTAACGTGGTGATTTCAGTGGGCATACCCAACTCAACACTTTTAACTGACTGTTAATAATGACTAACACCAGGATAACCC
>JBATFE010000204.1:0-21803 GCA_049664445.1 Gammaproteobacteria bacterium | reverse complement strand
GTTGTTCGCTCATGGTGCGTTCCAGGAACGGCTTGGCGGTTTTCCAGAGATCCAGTTCGGGGTACAGCTGCCTGCCCAGGCCCTCGATATTCAACAGGGTCTTTTGTAACAGCACCAGTTGTGGCTGTACCTCCATGTTAAAGCGGCGTGCGGTCTGAAACAGTCTTAACAGCACATTGCCGAACGAGATCTCGTTCAGGGGTTTTTCAAATATCGGTTCGCACACGGTGCGAATCGCGGCCTCGAATTCATCCACCCGGGTCCCTTCAGGAACCCATTCCGATTCAACATGCAGCTCGGCGACACGCCGGTAGTCACGGTTGAAGAAGGCCAGAAAATTCTCGGCAAGGTAGCGCTGATCAACCGGATTAAGAGTGCCCATGATACCGAAATCCACGGCCATGTAACGACCGTCAGCACCGACAAAGATATTGCCCGGATGCATGTCGGCATGGAAAAAATTGTGGCGAAATACTTGTGTGAAAAAGATTTCAACACCGCGTTCCGAGAGCGCCTTCAGGTCGATATGCTGCGCGCGCAGTTCGTCTATATCGCTGACCTGTATGCCGTAGATGCGCTCCATCACCATGACGTCGGGACGGCACCAGGGCCAGTAGACTTCCGGCACATAGAGCAGATCGGTGCCACTGAAATTGCGCCGCAGTTGCGAGGCATTGGCGGCCTCGCGCAGCAGGTCGAGTTCGTCATAGAGGATCTTTTCGAATTCGGCAATCACTTCGCGCGGTCGCAGTCGGCGGCCGTGTTGCCAGTAACGCTCTGCCAGTCGTGCGACCGTGTACAGCAGGTTCAGGTCACGGGTGATCTGCTGGCGAATATTGGGCCGCAGGACCTTGATGACGACAGCGGTGCCATCCTTGAGCTGTGCGGCATGCACCTGTGCGATGGACGCGGATGCCAGCGGCATTTCGTCGAATTGCCGGAATATTTCTTCAACGGGTGCACCGAGTGCGGCCTCGATGACCGCACGAGCCTGACTGCCGGGAAAAGGCGGTACATCATCCTGCAGGTGTGCCAGCTCCAGCGCGATGTCATCCGGCAACAGGTCCCTGCGTGTTGACAGGATCTGTCCAAACTTCACATAGATGGGTCCCAGGTCTTCAAGTGCGCGCCGGATACGTACACCGCGTGGTCCACGCGTGCGCGGTATCCAGTTCCAGGGCGCCAGGTAATAGAGAATACGGAAGGGCCGGAACAGGTGTGTCGCGAGGATGATTTCATCCAGTCCATGACGTGCCAGTACAAAATTGATATGTACCAGTCGTACAATTTGTGCAGGCCGTATCATGTCAGCTGCCGCTACCGTGATCAGTCTGCGTCTGCAGTCGCTTCAGCCGGGCAGTGAGTCGGTCAACATCCATGCTGATACGGGTAACATCGGCGCTGAAGTTCTCGGTTTCTATACGTGTGGGCAGCACCCGCAGTTCCTCCTGCAGGTATTCG
Organism: Gammaproteobacteria bacterium; assembly: GCA_049664445.1. GTDB lineage: Bacteria > Pseudomonadota > Gammaproteobacteria > UBA9214 > UBA9214 > UBA9214. The sequence goes on along the minus strand of JBATFE010000204.1, from coordinate 20,342 downwards.
CCGATGTCCTGTTCAAGGGTGTCAATGCCACGATGAACGGCGCGTCGACCTCGGCGTGCCACGTTGCCGAGCTGGTGGGCGACGACATCGCCGGTCAGTCTCGAAAGCTGTTCTTCCCAGTCGATATCCAGTTCATCGAGAATGGCCTTGAAGGCCTGTCCGGTTTCGACATCACCCTCGATGACCACGTCACCTGAAAACAGGGTTTTTTCCGTATTGCCGCCTATGCCAAGACCTGCCATGCCCAGCGGTGTGCCGCGTAACACCGTGTCCGGCCCGCCTTCCGTATGGTCCCTGAGCTGAATGCCGTGTTCATCGGGGAAGACATACAGGGTCAGGTCAAGTCCGCTGAGCGCAATGCCAATGCAGCGTCCGGACAAGGTGGCCATGCGTGAGCCGATCGCCGGGTCGAGCCGCAGGTAGCGGTTGAGGAGCGCTTCAAGCCCCGTGATGGCGCTTGCGGGCAGTTGCATCAGCCACCTCCGGGACGTGCAGCCAGCAGCGTGGCAGTCATCAGAATTTGTACCCGCGGTGTACGGCCACGATTCCGCCCGTCAGATTGTGGTAGTCACAGCCTTCAAAGCCGGCCTGTTCCATCATGGCCTGCAGGGTCGGCTGGTCGGGATGCATGCGTATGGATTCGGCCAGGTAGCGATAGCTGGGCGCATCCCTGGCAATCAACTGCCCGAGCCTTGGCAGCACAGTGAATGAATAAAAATCATAGGCCGGCTTGAGTGCCGCCACCGGTTTGGAAAATTCCAGTACCAGCAGGCGGCCACCGGGTTTCAGCACGCGCAAGATGGCATGCAGTGCGCGTTGCTTATCGGTGACATTGCGCAGTCCAAAGGCCATGGTCACCAGGTCAAAGCGGTTATCCGCAAACGGCAAGTGCTCGGCGTTCGCCAGCGCAAAGCTGACATTCCCGGTAATCCCCTTGTCCAGCAGTCGACGGCGCCCGTTTTCCAGCATGGCGGCATTGATATCCGACAGCACGATATGTCCGGAGGGGCCAACGGCGGGCGCCATCAGCCGCGTCAGGTCGCCGGTACCGCCGGCCAGGTCCAGTACCTGCTGACCCGGTTTCAGGGCGGCCATGTTGATGGCAAAGCGTTTCCACAGACGGTGTATACCGAACGACATCAGGTCGTTCATCAAATCATAGTTGTCCGCAACAGAATCAAATACCTGCCGAACATGCCCCGTCTTCTCCGAGACAGGTACCTTGCGAAAGCCGAAATGTGTGGTTTTATCTGGCATGGCGGGTTTTATTATGGCCTTATTTGGAAAGCGTTCGCAAAGGAGCCTGCTGTGTAAGAATATTCCGGCAGTCGGTTTCAGGCTCTTTCCGTGTGCGTATGACCGGCTTTTTCGAGTTTTTCCAGGTATTCCTTCCAGTACCTGTCCCTGTTCTTGCCCAGGTCATAGAGTGTTTCCCAGGAGTAGATGCCGGTATCATGGCCGTCATCAAAACTCGGCTGGATGGCATATCTGCCGACCGGTTCGATGTGGGTGATCATGACGTCCTGCTTGCCGATTTGCAGCACGCCCTGGCCGGGCCCGTGGCCCTGCACCTCGGCGGAGGGTGAGTGCACGCGCAGAAACTCGTAGCTGAGTTCGAAACGTTCGCCATCCGAATAGCTGATTTCCAGTATCCGGGATTTTTGATGCAGGTTGATCTCAACGGGTTTGGGTGCGTCTGTCATGGTGTCCTCTGAGTGAATGCAGTGATGGCGAACAGCCTCTCTGTTTATAGTATATAGCGGCTCAGGTCTTCATCCTTGACCAGTGCGTCGAGATGTTCATTGACGTATGCCGCATCGATCACCAGCGTCATGCCGGCACTGTCGGTGGCCTCAAACGAGATTGTTTCCAGCAACCGTTCCATGACCGTGTGCAGGCGCCGTGCACCGATGTTTTCGGTGCGTTCGTTGATCTGGCTGGCAATCTCTGCAATGCGTGCAATGCCGTTTTCGGAGAACTCCAGGGTGACATCTTCGGTGGCCATCAGCGCAGCGTATTGTTCCGTCAGCGAGGCATCGGGTTCCGTCAGGATGCGGATGAATTCAGCGGCACCCAGATCATCGAGCTCAACCCGGATGGGCAGTCGCCCCTGCAGTTCCGGGATCAGGTCCGAGGGTTTCGAGAGGTGAAACGCACCGGAGGCGATAAACAGGATATGGTCGGTCTTGACCATGCCATGCTTGGTCGAGACGGTGCTGCCCTCGACCAGGGGTAACAGGTCACGTTGCACGCCTTCACGCGAGACATCCGGTCCACTGGATTCACCACGCCGGGTGACCTTGTCGATTTCATCGAGGAACACGATGCCGTTTTGCTCGACGTTTTCCAGGGCGGCGTGTTTAAGATCATCCTCGTTGATCATCCTGGCGGCCTCCTCGTCACAGAGCAGCTTGCGTGCGTCCTTGATGCGCAATTTGCGGGTCTTGGTGCGGTTGCCGCCCATGTTCTGGAACAGGCCCTGTAACTGGCTGGTCATCTCTTCCATGCCGGGTGGCGCCATGATTTCCACGCCCACGGGTGTGACCGAGACCTCGATCTCGATCTCCCTGTCATCCAGCTTACCTTCGCGGAGACGCTTGCGAAATTTCTGACGGGTCTCGGATGTGCTGTCATCTGCCTGGCCAGCAGCCATACCCTTGGGCGACGGCAGCAGGGCATCAAGGATGCGGTCTTCCGCGGCATCTTCGGCACGGTGGCGCACCTTGTCCATGGCGGTCTCGCGCGCCAGCTTGATAGCGGCATCGGCGAGGTCACGCACGATGGATTCGACATCACGTCCGACATAGCCCACCTCGGTAAACTTGGTGGCCTCGACCTTGATGAAAGGGGCATTCGCGAGTCGTGCCAGGCGCCGTGCAATCTCGGTTTTGCCGACACCCGTTGGACCGATCATGAGGATGTTCTTCGGGGTGATCTCGACGCGCAGTTTCTCGTCGACCTGCATGCGCCGCCAGCGGTTACGCAATGCAATGGCCACCGAGCGCTTGGCAGCGTCCTGGCCGATAATATGTTTGTCCAGTTCCTGGACGATTTCTCTGGGGGTCATTTCGGACATGTTTATTTCAATATATCGTTATTTATGGGGTAGTTGTTGATATTTGGCGACACTCAGACGCTTAACACCTCGAGTGTCAGCTGACGGTTGGTGTAGATACAGATATCAGCGGCAATCCCGAGGGCCGTTTCCGTAATGGTGCGGGCATCCATGTCGGTATTATCCAGCAGAGCACGGGCGGCTGCCTGAGCAAAGGGTCCACCCGAGCCAATCGCCATGAGCGAGTTTTCCGGCTCGATCACGTCACCGTTGCCACTGATAATCAACGAGGTCTCGTTGTCAGCCACGGCCAGCAGGGCCTCGAGGTTGCGCAGCATCTTGTTGGTGCGCCAGTCCTTAGCCAGTTCAACGGCCGCCCGTGTCAGCTGACCGCTGTGTTTCTCCAGTTTGCCTTCAAACAGTTCAAACAGGGTAAAGGCATCGGCCGTTCCGCCGGCAAAACCTGCGATGACCTTGTCGTTATAGAGACGGCGTACCTTGCGGGCGTTGCCCTTCATAATGGTGTCGCCCATGGTTACCTGGCCATCACCACCAATGGCAACGCTGTTGCCGCGCCGTACTGAAAGGATGGTTGTGCCGCGAAATTGGTCCACGTTGAGCCTCCGGAAAAAGGGCTACGATTGTACACCAAACAATCGGGGCAATCGGGCCGGATATAAAGGGGTTTTAAAAAGCGGTTATTTCGCTTTGCGGGCGCGCGGGTGTGCCTTGTCGTAGACCTGTGCAAGGTGCTGGAAATCAAGGTGGGTATAGACCTGCGTGGTGCTGATATCGGCGTGTCCGAGCAGTTCCTGCACGGCCCGCAGGTCGCCGCTGGACTCCAGCAGGTGACTGGCGAAGGAGTGCCGCAGGGTGTGCGGGTGTACATCGCCCGGGATGCCCTGCCGACGCGCCCAGTCCTTGACGCGTTGCTGTACCGCCCGTACGCCCAGCCGCTTGCCACCACGACCGGTAAAGATGGCGGGCTCGCTGCCACGCTGCGGACGCAGTTGCTGCCAGGCTCGCAGGGCGCTGATGGCCTTGTCGCCCACCGGCAGCACTCGTGTTTTCGCGCCCTTGCCGGTGACCCGCACGGTGCGGTCATTAAAATCAACATCGCCGTGATTCAGGCCGACCAGTTCGGAGAGCCGCAGACCGGATGAATACATCAGTTCCAGCATGGCGAGGTCACGCACCACCAGCAGGTCCTCGCTGTTGACATTCAACAGGCGCGTGATGTCATCGACGTTCAGGGTATCCGGCAGATGCTGCTCCGATTTCGGCGCACGGACATCGAGACCCGGATTCAGGGTGACGGCACGTTCGCGCAGCAGGTAGTTATAGAACGAGCGCAGTGCCGACAGTCGTCGCTGAATGCTGCGTCCGCACAGGCCGCGACGGTGGCACTGTGCCGCGTAGTGTCTGACGTGGCGGCTATCAAGATCGCGCCAGTCATCAAGCCCGGCCTTTTCACACCAGCCCTGCAGTTCCAGCAGATCACGCCGGTAGTGCTTGCCGGTGTTGTCAGAGAGCCGCCGCTCGGTCCGCAGGTGATGCAGGAACCTGTCGATCCAGTGCCGGGGAGGGGGGGAGGACACTATCTTCAGGCACCACGGGGCGTTGCCATGCCCCGCTTCAGTCTGACACGGGGGCGTCGGTCTTGAGATGCTCGGTCAGCAACTGGTCCATCAGCTCCCCCAGATGGGTCAGGAACAGTGTGCCCATACCGGGGTGGAAGCGGCTGGCCTCCCGGCTGCCGATGGCCAGCACACCCTGCTGGCCGTGATGGCCCAGTGGTATCAGGGCCGCTGATTCAATCGCCTGTGCCTGGTCACCAAACAGGTATTGCAGCTGCTCCTGTTTGAAGCGCCCGCACTGCGGCCGCGAGGTCTTCAGAAACGCCTCGAAATGCTGCAGCTCGGCTGCCTCCGGATCATATAAATCAACACCGCATTCACGTGTTTGTGTCTCCGACATGCCGGCCAGGCGCATGACGACCGTATCGGCCTTGAACTCACCCAGCAGGTTTTCAGTCAGGGTGTCCAGCAGCGTTTCCAGCGAGTGTGCCTTGACGAGGCCAAGGGTCAGCTGGTGCATGCGCTCATTGAGGCGGTTGTTGTCACGGGCGACATGCACCAGGTCCATGAGCTTGCGCTTTAGCTGACTGTTTTGATCGCGCAGCACCTTGACCTGGTGTTCCACCAGTGAAACAGCCGGACCCACGGCATGCGGTATTTGCAGGGAGGCCAGCAGGCTGGCGTTGTTATGGAAGAATTCGGGATTGTCACGCAGATAATCGGCAACCGTTTTTTCTTCCAGAGGCAATGCCGGTGATTGAGTCTGCTGAGATGTCGTCATAGTTCCATGCGCCCTTGGTAGACTGTCGTGGCGGGCCCGGTCATCAGCACCGGCTGCCCCTCGCCGCCCCAGCTTACCACAAGTTCGCCACCGTTCAGGACTACTTTGACACTTTCTGACAATCGTCCCCACAGGCGTCCGGCAACAACGGCGGCGCAGGCACCGCTGCCGCAGGCGAGCGTTTCACCGGCGCCGCGCTCGTAGACACGCAAACGGATGCAGCCATCATCCACGATCTGCATGAAGCCGACATTGGCGCGTTCGGGGAAACGGGGATGATGTTCGAGAGCCGGGCCAACAGTGGCGACGGGGGCGTTCTCGATGTCGTCGACCAGCAGCACGGCATGCGGATTGCCCATGGAAATAGCTGCAATCTCGAGTTGCCGGCCGAGGACATCCAGCGCATAGACAGGCTCGCGCTGTGGTGCAACAAAGGGAATGTCCGCCGGCCCCAGCCGCGGCACGCCCATGTCGACGCTAACCCGGCCATCGGCCTGTTGTACGAGTTGCAACGGGCCGCCAAGGGTTTCTACCTGCAGCTGCGATTTCCCTGTCAGGCCCTGTTCCCGGACAAACTGCATGAAGCAGCGTGCACCATTGCCGCACTGTTCCACTTCACCGCCATCGGCATTGTAGATGCGGTAACGGAAGTCGGCTGCTGCGCTGCTGGCGGCCTCCACCAGTAACAGCTGGTCACAGCCGATGCCGAAATGGCGGTCAGCCAGCCGTCGGATCTGCTGTGGCGTCAGGGTTACCGCCTGGTTGATAGCGTCGATGACGACAAAGTCATTGCCGAGTCCGTGCATTTTGGTGAAGTTCAGGGTCATGGCTCAGAACGGCAACAGCTGTTCGTGACGATACAGGTCATCCAGCGTTTCCCGCTCGCGGATGACAAACGCGCGGTTGCCGTCCACCATGACTTCGGCCGCACGCGGACGCGAATTGTAATTGGAGCTCATGGTAAACCCGTAGGCACCGGCGGAGCGCACTGCCAGCCGGTCACCTTCGGCCAGTAACAGCTCGCGATCCTTGCCAAGAAAATCACCCGTTTCGCACACCGGGCCAACGACATCATAGACGGTTGGCGTACCCTCACGAGGCCGTACCGGCACGATGTCGTGCCAGGCATTATAAAGGGCGGGGCGTTGCAGGTCGTTCATGGCCGCATCGATGATCGCAAAGTTCTTGTGCGCGGTATGTTTCAGGTATTCCACGCTCGTTAGCAGTATGCCGGCATTGCCGGCAATGGCGCGGCCCGGTTCCAGCAACAGTTCCTGCGGGCGGCCTGCCATGCGGGCCAGCAGGGCGCGCGCATAGGCATCCGGCAATGGCGGCCTGTCCCCGGCACGATAGGGAATACCGAGGCCGCCGCCGAGGTCGATATGTGCCAGTTCGATACCGTCTGACTGCAGCCGGTCCACCAGCTGCAACACCCGCTCAAGTGCATCCACAAAGGGTGTGGTATCGGTCAACTGTGATCCAATGTGGCAGTCAATTCCGGTGACCCTGAGATGCGGCAGTTCGCTGGCTCGTTGATATACCTGCAGTGCCGTATCGACATCGATGCCAAATTTATTGTCACGCAGACCCGTGGAAATATAGGGGTGTGTCTGTGCGTCGACATCCGGGTTGACGCGTATCGACACCGGTGCCGTGAGACCGCTGCCGGCGGCCACCGCTTCCAGACGGACGAGTTCGCCCTCGGATTCGACGTTAAAGCAGCGGATGCCGGCCGCGAGTGCGCGTTGCATCTCGGCAGCCCGTTTGCCGACACCGGAAAATACGATCCGCGCCGGATCGCCACCGGCCCGCAGTACGCGCTCGAGTTCACCTTCCGAGACGATGTCGAAACCCGAGCCCAGGCGTGCCAGTACCTGCAGCACGGCGAGGCTGGAATTGGCCTTTACGGCATAACAGATCAGGTGCGGATGGGTGCCGAGTGCCTCGTCGAAGACTTGCCAGTGACGTTCAAGGGTGGCACGTGAATAGACATAGCAGGGCGTGCCGAAGCGGTCGGCAATTTCGCCAAGATCGACATCTTCGGCCTGCAAGCGGCCATCGTGGTAGCGGAAGTAATCCATTCAGGTGATGAATCAGGCGTCGGGGGATTCGCTGTCATCGATCTCCGCGGGCGGCGCTGCTTTGTCTGGCAGGTACAGCGGCCCTTTCTGCCCACAACCGGGCAGCACAAGGGTGCAAAGCAGCAGTGAGATTACAAGATGGCTTTTCATGACATGTATCCTGTTCATTATCTGCAGTATACGGTGAGAATGCAGCAAACCCAATGCTAACGGGGCATACTATCCGCCATGAACACGCCTATCCTCGATGCGGTCGAAATCAACCCGGCGGGCATGCCGCGCGCCTGCATCATCTGGCTGCATGGCCTCGGCGCAGACGGCCATGATTTCGAGCCGCTGATCCCGCAACTGGGCCTGGTGGATACGCTGGGAGTGCGCGTGGTCCTGCCGCATGCACCACAGCGTGCCGTCACCATCAACAGCGGCATGGTGATGCCTGCATGGTATGACATAAGGGCAGCCGATTTCAGCCGCGGTGAGGACAGCGCGGGTATTCGCGAATCCGAACAGCAACTGCAGGCGCTGATCCGGCGGGAAGTGGACAACGGCATTCCGCCGCAACGGATCGTGCTGGCGGGATTCTCGCAGGGCGGCGCCATGGTATTGCACACCGGGCTGCGTTATTCGCAACCACTGGCGGGTATCCTCGCCCTGTCCAGCTATCTACCGCTGGCCGATACCCTGGCAACGGAGGCCACCGCTGCAAACAGCAAGGTACCCATCATGATGGCGCACGGCATGCAGGACCCAGTGGTCCCCTTGATGCTGGCGTTGCAGTCGCGCGACCGGCTGCAACAGCTTGGCTATAACGTGAACTGGCACAGCTACCCGATGCAGCATGCGCTGTGCCCGGAGGAGATCGGTGATGTACGTGACTGGCTGCGGCCACGGCTGGACCAGGGGAGCGACTGACGGGCCTGCTTCCCCGGCTGCACAGGCTCCTAGACGGCGATCGCGGTGCCGCTGTCATTCTGGCGTGCTTCATGGAGTGCGGATTCCGCGCGCTCGAGCATGGTTTCTGCATCATCATTGTGCTGGCACTGGGTAATACCAAAACAGGCACGTATGTCACTTTCTGCTGATTCGTTCATCTGCATGATGCGCGCCAGCAGCTTGTCCACCAGCTGCAATGCAGAGTCCTGGGTAGTTTCCTGGAGTATCAGGATGAAGTCGCGATTGGCATTACAGCCCACCAGGTCTGCCCAGCGCGTCTGGTCCTTTAACAGGTGACTGGTTTTCATGAGCGCCTTGTCACGATTCAGCGGGTCATCAATACTGACACACACCATTGACAGGGGGCTGTTGTAACGGCGGCTGGCTGATACCAGTGGTTGCAGTGACACCTGCAGCCCGTAGCGGCTCAGCAGGCTCGGCAGTCGCTCATCGTTGAGCGCCTGCTTTTTGAGTTCAGCTTGCAGGGCGTCGCGTTCTTTTTTAAGGCGCAGTTTTTCGGTGACGTCATGATAAAAGCGTGCACTGGCCCGCGGCGATTCATCGATTGTTATCGATTCAACCGCCAGCCAGCGTTCATCGCCATCCGGCATGACCCAGTGAATGACCGTGCCCGTTCCCAGCAGCGGCGCGACCAGTACATCAGGTTGTGATGCGTCTTTAAGTGTTGCGGCGGCCTCCCCGAGCAGTGCTGTGAAGGCGCTGTTAACACCCAGTATTTCGCCATTGTCACCGACCAGCAGCAGGGCGATCGGACAACTTTGCAGTAATGACTGTGCTGTTTTGAGTGAGAGGTCTTTCATGTGGCTGATCAAGCTCCGCTTGCAATGGTGTCAGGTGTGGTGGGGAAAATAACGGTCTGTAAAGGATGTATCTTGATACCCGCCTAGGCTTGTTGCAATCGTTGCCGGGCGGCAGCCACTGCCTTGCGCACCTGCACGGGTGCGGTTCCTCCCGGATGGTTGCGCGCGGCCATGGAGCCTTCCAGCTTCAGTACCGCGAACACGTCGTCGTCAATCTCGCCGGAAAATGCCTGCAGCTCCTGCAGTGACATGGCGGACAAATCCCTGGCGTTGTCAATGCCAAAGCGCACGGCGCGGCCGACAATTTCATGGGCATCCCTGAAGGCAATGCCCTTGCGTACCAGGTAATCAGCCAGGTCGGTGGCAGTGGAAAAGCCCTGCAGTGCAGCGGCCTGCATGTTGTCACGCTGTAGCGTGATGGCCGGTAACATATCGGCAAACACGCGCAGCGAACCGTGCAGGGTATCAACAGTATCGAACAACGGTTCCTTGTCTTCCTGGTTGTCCTTGTTATAGGCAAGTGGCTGACTCTTCATCAGCATCAGCAGGCTGACCAGGTGGCCGGTCACCCGGCCGCTCTTGCCGCGTACCAGTTCCGGAACGTCCGGGTTTTTCTTCTGTGGCATGATACTGGAGCCGGTACAGAAGCGGTCCGGCAATTCAATAAAGTCAAATTGTGCCGATGACCAGAGTATCAGCTCTTCTGAAAAACGTGACAGGTGCATCATGACAATGGCAGCAGCCGCACTGAACTCAATGACGAAATCCCGGTCACTGACGGCATCCATCGAGTTACTGGCGATGCTGTCGAAGCCGAGTAGTCCTGCCGTAAAGTCACGGTCAATGGGGAAACCGGTGCCGGCCAGCGCCGCAGCACCCAATGGCATCACGTTGACGCGTTTGCGCGCATCGAGCAGGCGCTGATGATCGCGCGCCAGCATGGCTTCCCAGGCAAGCATGTGATGCCCGAAGCTGACGGGCATGGCGACCTGCAGATGTGTAAACCCCGGCATGATGGTGTCAGCCTCGCGTTCCGCAATATCCACCAGCACCGTCTGCAGCCGCTGCAGCGCGCGGCACAGGCTGTCGATTTCATCGCGCAGATAGAGCCGCAGATCGGTGGCGACCTGGTCATTACGGGAGCGCCCGGTGTGCAGTTTCTTGCCGGTCTCACCGATGCGATCGATGAGACGCGCCTCGATATTCATGTGGATATCCTCAAGTGCCACGGACCAGGCAAAGTCGCCCCGCTCGATGTCGGCAAGGATGTCCTCGAGGCCGGCAACGATGTCGGTGGCCTCGGTTTCAGTGATGATGCCGACATGCGCCAGCATGCGCGCATGTGCGATGGAGCCGGCGATATCATGCCGGTAGAGCCGCTGGTCGAAGCCGATGGAGGCGGTAAAGGCCTCAACGAAAGCGTCCGTCGATTCCGTGAAGCGTCCGCCCCAGGGTTTTTCTGCAGTGTTTTCGTCTGTCATGTGGGTAACCGCAATGCCTGATTGGCGGCAGTATAACCAATCCGGGTCGGGTTTGCGTTTGCAATATGTGCAGCGCCTGGCCACCGTACTGCGGCCCGCATGCAATACTTGCATGCCGGGAACGCAGGGTTGAAACTGCTGCCATGAGTCGACGCCAGCCAGCCGAGCAGATCGCCATCGAGACGGCCGAGACGTTCTTCCTGCCCAGCTTCTGTGACGTGCGCATGGTGTTTGCTGTGGTGGTTATTGCGGAGTTGCTGGCCTTCATCCTGACACTGGTCAGCCCCGGCGTGCTGGATAATCCGTGGGGAAATCTCGGTCTGATCTCGGTCTTCATGCAGTGGATAGCACTGACCAGTGCGGCACTGCTGTGCGTGAGCCGTCCGCTGCTGGCGCATCTGGGCAATACCGTGGCGGCGCTGGTGAGCTACCTGCTGGTATTGCTGGTTACCGCGATTGTCAGTGAAATAGCCTTCTGGCTAATGATTGAAAGTAGATATTTTCCGGATATAGGTGCGCAGCAACATGCTGTTTTTCTGTTGCGCAACCTGATCATCAGTACCGTTATCGCGGCGGTGGTATTGCGCTACCTGTATGTCCAGTACCAGTGGCGGCAACAGCTGAAGGCCGAGGCACGCGCGCGCATCCAGGCATTGCAGGCACGTATTCGGCCGCATTTTCTGTTCAACAGCATGAATACCATCGCCGCGTTGACACGCACGGCACCAGAGCTTGCCGAGTCAGCCATTGTAGACCTCTCCGACCTGTTTCGTGCCTCGTTAAGCAGTTCGCACGAACAGAGCACCTTTGCGGATGAAATGATCCTGGCGAAGCGCTATCTCAATATAGAAGTACTGCGTCTCGGCGAACGCCTGGGTGTGCAGTGGGACGTGGAGAAGATACCGGTGGGTGTGAGCATGCCGCCGCTGAGTCTGCAACCCTTGCTGGAAAACGCAATCTACCACGGCATCGAAAGACTGCCCGAAGGCGGCAGCATTCAGGTCGCCGGGGATTGTCAGCAACACAGGGTGGAAATTACGGTCAGCAACCCGGCGCCTGACAACGGCGCCGGCGTGCAGCATGAGGGTAACCGTATTGCCCAGGAAAATATCCGGCAACGCCTGCAGATTGCTTTTGGCGGACGCGCCGAGCTGCTAACCTCACTCGAGGAGGGTGTCTACAAGGTCACACTGCGTTTCCCGGAAATGATCATCGCATGAAAATACTGCTTGTTGACGACGAACTGCCGGCACGCACGCGACTGCGGGCAATGCTGGAAGAGGTCAGTGGCTATGAGGTCTGTGGTGAGGCGGCCAATGGCCATGATGCGCTGCAACTGTGTGCAAGCGAACAGCCGGATGTGTTACTGCTGGATATCCGCATGCCGGGAATGGACGGCCTGGAGGCGGCGCAGCACCTGCAGTTACTGCAACAGCCGCCCGCCATTATATTCACCACTGCCTACAATGATTATGCGCTGCAGGCCTTTGAGACGCATGCGGTTGACTACCTGTTAAAACCGGTACGCCAGGAACGCCTGCTGGATGCGCTGCTGCATGCACAGCGTCTGACACAGGGTCAGGCGGCATCCCTGCAGTCTGCCGATGCAGAGGTCGGCGAGCGGACGCGTATCTGTGCAAATGTACGCGGCAGCCTGCAACTCATCCCGGTTGAGGAGATCCGTTATTTTCTCGCCGACCAGAAATATGTCGTCGTCGGTACGGCCGATGCGCAGCTGCTGATCGAGGAGACACTGAAATCACTGGAGCATGAATTTGCCGAGCGCTTTGTGCGCATTCACCGCAACGCACTGGTCGCCAGGCGCTATATTGCCGGTCTGGGAAAAGCTGACGATGGCCGTGCGCAGGTCATGCTTGCCGGCGTCGAGCAGACGCTGGAAGTCAGCCGGCGTCACATTGCCGATGTTCGAAAGCTTGTCAGGGCGCTGCAGTCCTGAAGATCGTTTCACTGTCTGCAGGGTTTTGCAGCTGACATCCGCTCAAGCGAGCCGCGGCTTCCGGGTCCCTGATGTGCAGTAATGCCGTCTCTATGCAGTCATCCAGGTAACCGCCATACAGTTCCGGTGTATTGATACCGACGATACGCTCTGCGAGTTCCTTGCCGTTGCCGTCAACAAACAACAGGGTCGGCGTAACGAATACCCGGTAGCGGCTGGAGAGCTGGCTGGCCATGATTGTCTGGCCGTTAAAATCGGTAACGGACGTGCCCGGACCCAGCTCCAGTTTGCGTATCATGACCCTGTCCCGATACTCACCGCTGAGCAGCATGGGTTGCAGGAAATCCTGCTCCAGCAGCTCACAGTAACTGCATATAATCGAAGTGAAGGTAAGCAGAATCGGCAGCTGCCGCGACTGTGCCTGCTCGCCGAGCTGCTGCAGGTCGCTTGCAACGGGCACCGTTACGTCTGCATGCAGGGCACTGATTGCCAGCCACAATGATGCAGCGAAGAGCAGCACCAGCCTGTATAATCGTTTCATTCCCTATTAAGTGGCGAGATGACGAGTGATGTCAACCAGTCTGATACGTATTGCTACACGCAAAAGCCCGCTGGCGTTATGGCAGGCAGAGCATGTGCGCGAACGATTGCTGGCCCTGCATCCCGGTCTGCAGGTAGAGCTGCTGACCATGAGTACCCAGGGCGATCGCATACTCGACAGCCCGCTGGCAAAGATTGGCGGCAAGGGCCTGTTTGTAAAGGAGCTGGAGCAGGGCATGCTGGACGGGCGTGCAGACCTTGCCGTGCACTCGATGAAGGATGTGCCGGCTGAGTTGCCGAAGGGTTTGTGTATCGGCGCCATACTGGAACGCGAAGACCCCCGCGATGCCTTTGTCTCCAACCAGTACACATCGGTTGATGATTTGCCTGCAGGCGCACGTGTGGGCACTTCCAGCCTGAGACGCCAGTGCCAGTTGCGTGCCGCGCGCCCCGACCTGCAACTCCTGGACCTGCGCGGTAATGTTGGTACCCGGTTGGGCAAGCTGGATGACGGCGCTTATGATGCGATCGTGCTTGCCTGTGCCGGTCTCAAGCGCCTTGGACTGTCGGCGCGCATCAGCCGTGAATTGACGCCGGAGGAGATGCTGCCGGCCATTGCCCAGGGTGTGATCGGTATTGAATGCCGGGTTGGTGATGAACGGATCAACAGTCTGATTGAGCCTTTGAATCATGTCGAAACCCGGCAGCGGACCGAGGCAGAGCGTGCCATGAATGCCGCGATGGCCGGTGGTTGCCAGGCGCCGGTCGCCGGCTATTCGGTACTCACGGACGGCGTTATCGAGCTTCGCGGTCTGGTGGGGCGCCCGGATGGCAGTCAAGTCATTCGTGGTGATGTCCGTGGTTCGCCGGGGCATGCTGCAGCACTGGGCAAGCAGCTTGCCGATGACCTGATGACACGCGGCGCCCGCTCGATTCTTGATGAGTTGCTGAGTGAGGAACTCTAGCTCACGCATACTCGTGACGCGCCCGGCCGGGCAGGCGCAGCAGCTGTGCGGTTTGATTGAGGCAGCAGGCCACGAGTGTATTCAGCTGCCGGCGATTGAAATTCTTGAGCCGGCTGACAGCTACCGCCTCGAGGCGGTCACCGATACGCTTGAGGACTATGACCTGGCGGTCTTTGTCAGCGTCAATGCCGTCAGGATGGGCGTGGAGTATATCCTCAATCACCGTGACTGGCCGGAGGGCACCCGTATTGCCACGGTCGGGGCGAGTTCCGCGGCAGCGCTGTTGCCATATGGTCTTGCCGTTGACCTGCTGCCCGAGCACCAGTACAACAGTGAGGCCCTGCTGGCGCTGGATGAACTGCAGGATATGTCAGGCCAGTGTGTACTCATCTTTCGTGGCAACGGTGGCCGTGATGTGTTGCGCGATACACTGCTTGCCCGCGGTGCCGATGTTGATTACGTCGAGGTATACCAGCGCAAATGTCCGACTGTGGATGCACAGCGCATGCAGTCACTGTTGCAGCCGGGCTACCTTGACTGCATCACCATCACCAGTAACGAGTCATTGCAGAACCTGTATGCCATGGCCGGACCGGAAGGACAGCCGCTGCTGGTGAAGATACCACTGGTGGTCATGGGTGCGCGCCAGGCAACACTGGCGCAGCAGCTGGGATTCGTTCATCCACCGCTGGTTGCCGCCAATGCGAGCGATGAAGCCATCGTTGCGGCCCTTCAGCAGCTATAGCGTTCCTTTATTTGAGCTTGTCAGAGAGTGCGGCGTATTCGAAGGCATCTGAAAAGAAGCGACTTTCATCGAGGCCATGTTTCAGGAACAGGCGGTGTCCGGTTTCCACCATGACCGGTGGGCCGCTCATGTAGACATCGTAGGCAGACAGGTCCGGATAGTGTTTGACGACGCTGTCAGTCACGAAGCCCGTTTCACCCTGCCAGCCATCGGCAGCGAGCGGTTCAGACAAGACCGGTGTGTAACGGAAGTTGTCGTGGGACTGTTGCCACTGTTCAGGCAGTTCGTTCAGGTACAGGTCACGTTTGGCGCGCACCCCCCAGAACAGGTGCAGGGGCTTGTCGACCGAGGTATAAAAGGCGTGTTCCAGGATGCCCTTGAGCGGGGCAAAGCCGGTGCCGCCGCCGATAAGGATCGCGGGACGCTCGCTGTCTTCACGCAGGAAGAAAGTGCCCAGCGGACCCCTGATGCGCAGCATGGCCTTTTCCTGCATCTGGTTCAACACCTGCGCGCCGAAGAAACCGCCGCTGACAATGCGAATGTGCAGTTCTATGTAGTCATCATCATGCGGTGCGTTGGCAATGGAAAATGCACGGGGTGCATGATCCTTGAGGAGGACATCGATATACTGGCCGGCAAGAAACTGCATGCGCTCGGTCTCGGGGATTTTCAGATAAATACGCATCACATCATGTGCCAGGTGTTCAAGCCTGTTGACACGGCAGGGCAGGGTCCTGACCTCGATGTCCCTGGCGGCATCGACTTCACGGATCTTTATGGTCAGGTCACTGTTTGGCCGCGCCTGGCAAAACAGTGCCTTGTTCTGCACGACAGCAGTGGCATCAAGCGCATCTGGCAGTCCATCATGATAATCAACCGATCCGCTGAGCACTTCGCCCATGCAGGAACCGCATTGTCCATTGCGGCATCCATAGGGCAGTATAATGCCCTGACGCAAGGCGGCATCGAGTACAGACTCGGATGGCTCGACGCTAAAACTATGACCGCTGGACTGAATAATGACCTGGTAGGACATGTCGTCTAGAAACTCAACAGGACTGGACAGGCATTGTCGCTGATTTATGATGCAAGATAAACCGCACAATACTGTGCTAATCGTCGGTTGTGGTTATATCGGCAGGCGCGTGGCTGCCTTGTTGCAAGCACAGAATACAAGGGTCACGGGATGCGTGCGCAGCATACAAAGCGCGGCACAACTCGACAGTCACGGCATACGTTCGCTTGTAGTAGATCTGGACCAGCCTGCCGCGAGACCCGGCTGGGCCGGTGGGTTTGATGAGGTGTTCTATTTTGCACCCCCCCCGGCGCAGGGAGAGCAGGACCCGCGCATGCAGGCATTTTTGCAGGCGCTGGACCATGAAGTACCGCCGCGTCGCATTGTCTATATCAGTACCAGTGCAGTTTACGGCGATTGTCAGGGTGCATGGATAAGCGAATCACAGCCCGTCAACCCGGCGACGGCGCGTGGACAGCGCCGGCTGCACGCTGAGCAGCAGCTCATCGAATGGTGTACACAATATCAATCGCAGTGGCTTATTCTCAGGGTGCCTGGCATCTACGGCCCGAAAAGATTACCGCTGGCACGATTGCGCGAGGGCACTCCGGTGTTGCGCGAGCAGGATTCGCCCTATACCAATCGCATCCATGCCGATGATCTGGCGGCTGTCTGCGTCGCGGCGATGCGCAGTACGCGGACTAACACGGTCTACAATGTCAGTGACGGGCACCCCAGCAATATGACGGATTACTTTTTCAAGGTCGCTGATGCTGCCGGTTTGCCACGGCCGCCAACCGTTAGCCGTGCCGTGGCACAGCAGGTGCTTTCAGCAGGCATGCTCTCGTTCCTGCAGGATTCCAGGCGTATGGGGAATGCGAAGATGCTGGATGAACTTGCGGTAGAGCTGCAATACCCTGACCTTGTTACAGGCCTGCCTTCCTGTTTTACAGGTTGAATTCCGCAACAACCGGTGCATGATCGGACGGCCGCTCCAGGCTGCGTGGTTCCTTGTCGATCACGCAGGCACTGCAATTGCCGCGCAGTGACTGACTGGCCAGTATCAGGTCTATGCGCAGACCGTGATTACGCCTGAAGGCGGCCGCCCGATAATCCCACCAGCTGTAACTGTTGTCGGGCTGATCAAACAGGCGAAAGGTGTCGACAAGGCCAAGGTCGATGATTCTTTGCAAGGCCTGGCGTTCCGGCGTACTGCACAGGATACGTTCATGCCAGGCCTCCGGGTCATAGACGTCACGGTCTTCAGGTGCAATATTGAAGTCACCCACAACCACGAACCGTTCATGCAGGTGCAGTTGCGAGTTGATGAACTCAGCAATCTGCTCAAGCCAGTGCAGCTTATGAGCATATTTTTCACTGCCCACTTCCTGCCCGTTGACGACATACAAATCAAGCACGCGTATGCCGTCGATGGTGGCGCACAGTATGCGGCGTTGCGGATCGTCCAGCCCCGGTATGTCCGTGAGGATGTCAGTGGCTTGCTGTTTGCTGATAATGGCAACACCGTTATAGGTTTTTTGTCCCGAGTACACCACCTGGTAACCGGCAGCTGAGAGTTCATCAACCGGAAAATTCTCATCCAGGGTCTTGGTTTCCTGCAGGCACAGGATGTCCACATCGGTGGCGGCCAGCCAGTCCAGCACATGCGGCAGGCGCACTTTCAGTGAATTCACATTCCAGGTGGCTATTTTCATAATGAATGCAAGAATCAGGCTGCCAGGCCAGTGTGTCGCAGCAGTGCATCGATGGTGGGCTCGCGGCCGCGGAACTCCCTGAACAGTTCCATCGGGTCCCGGGAACCACCCTGTTCAAGGATGCATTCGAGAAATTTATTCCCGGTGTCACGGCAGAAAATGCCATTTTCCTCAAAGGCAGAAAAGGCATCTGCAGACAGGACTTCTGCCCATTTGTAGCTGTAGTAACCGGCTGCGTAACCACCGCCGAAGATGTGTGTAAAGCCGTTTTCAAAGCGATTAAACACCGGCACCTCTACCACGGCAACCTGTTTGCGGACCTCGTTTAAGGTGTCATGAATACGTGCACCGCTTTCATGAGTGTAATCACGGTGAATACGCAGGTCGAAGATGGCGAATTCGAGCTGGCGAATCATTTGCATGGCAGACTGGAAATTTCTCGCCTGCTGCATGCGCAGATAGAGCGCTTCGGGGATCTTTTCGCCGGATTCGAAATGACCGGAAAACAGGTCCAGTGCCTCGCGTTCCCAGCACCAGTTCTCCATGAACTGGCTGGGCAGTTCCACTGCATCCCAGGCGACACCGCTGATACCGGATACGCCGGCATAGTCTATCCTGGTGAGCATGTGGTGCAGTCCATGGCCGAATTCATGAAACAGGGTGATGACTTCGTCGTGGGTAAACAGCGCGGGTTTGTCACCGATGGGCGGCGAAAAATTACAGGTCAGGAATGCGACCGGGATCTGCAGGCCTGCAGCGCTGCGGCGTCGGGAGATACACTCATCCATCCACGCACCACCGCGTTTGTGCGGGCGCGCATACAGGTCAAGATAGAATTCTCCCCGCAGTTCACCGGCGTCATCCCGGATGCGATAGAAGGCCACGTCTTCATGCCAGGTGTCGACACCTGCAACGGCCTCGATTTGCAGTCCGTAGAGTCGTGCCACGATGGCGAACAATCCGCTGACGACGCGCGGTTCCGGAAAGAAGGGTTTCAGCTCTTCCTGCGAGATGGCGTATTTCTTCTGCCGCAGTTTTTCCGAGTAGTAGGTAATGTCCCAGGCCAGTAGCTCGTCATGCCCCTGGAGCTCGCGGGCAAACTGGCGAACCTCTTCCAGTTCCCGTTGTGCGGCAGGTCGTGAGCGTTGCGCGAGGTCTTCCAGGAAATTCATGACGTGTTCGGTCGATTCCGCCATCTTGGTCGCCAGTGAGCGTTCCGCGTAGTTGCTGTACTCGAGTAACTGCGCCGCTTCATGGCGCAGCGCCATGATCTGCTCCATGGTTTCGGTATTGTCCCATTGACCGGCCTGCGGCCCCTGGTCTGAGGCGCGTGTTACGTACGCGGTATACAGCTCCTCGCGCAGTTCACGATCGTCGGCATAGGTCAAAACCGGGTAATACGAGGGAAACTCCAGTGTGAACACCCAGCCTTCCAGGTCGCGCTGTGCGGCGGTTTGTTTCGCCAGTGAGCGGGCGCTCTCGGGTAAACCCGCGAGCAGCGATTCATCCGTAATCTGTTTATGCCAGCCATTGGTGGCATCCAGTACGTTGTCACTGTATTGCGAGGTGAGCTTTGAGAGTTGCTGCTGTATGGCCTTGTAGCGGTCGCGGGCTGCCTGCTCAAGTTCGATACCGGAGAGGCGAAAATCGCGCAGCGCGTTATCGATGACTTTCTTCTGTGCCGTGTCGAGTCGCTGGTATTCATCGCCCTCCGCTATTTGCCGGTAGGCACGGTACAGTCCCTCATGCTGTCCCATCTCGGTGCCGTATTCACTGAGGATCGGCAGACATTCGTTATAGGCGTCACGCAATGCTTCGCTGTTGACGACCGAGTTCATGTGACTGACCGGCGACCAGGCGCGATTGATGCGGTCATCCATGGCATCCAGTGGCTCGACAAGATTATCCCAGCTGTACTGGCTGTGCTGCTGCAGCAATTGTTCAACCAGCTGTCGACTCCCGGCGAGCAGCACCTCGATGGCCGGTTTCACGTGTTCCGGTTTGATCTTTGAAAAGGGCGGCAGACCGTTCTGGTCCAGCAGGGGATTCGTCATTCGTCTATTACCTCGTTGTTTGCGGGTGTAATGCATGGCCCGGGTGCGCTCGTGAAAGTGTACTGTCTGCTACTATTCGGCGGTAGTTCTTTTCAGAGGTGTGCAGTGTCCGGCAGCAGCCGGTATTGCCAGATAGATAGCAGGGGTTAGTTGTGACGGCAAGAAACTTTGAAGGCATCAAGCCACGTATCGCGGAGAGCGCCTACGTGGATGAAACCGCGCTGGTAATAGGCGATGTCACCCTCGGGGAGGATGTATCGCTGTGGCCAAAGGTGGTCGCCCGGGGCGATGTCAATTCCATTCATGTCGGTGCGCGCACCAATATACAGGATGGCACCATATTGCATGTCAGTCATGACAGCGAGTTTGCAGCCGGTGGCTTTGCACTGCACATCGGCGCCGATATCACCGTCGGACACCAGGCCATCCTGCATGGTTGCACCGTGGAGGACCGCTGCCTGATCGGCATGGCTGCTACGGTCATGGACGGTGCGCTTATCCGTTCAGGTGCCATTGTCGGTGCCGGTAGCCTGGTGCCTCCCGGCCGCGAGCTTGAGGGTGGCTTCCTGTGGGTCGGTTCGCCTGCCCGCAAGGTGCGTGCGTTACGGCCGGAGGAAGAGGG
>JBATFE010000203.1:0-1706 GCA_049664445.1 Gammaproteobacteria bacterium | reverse complement strand
TGAGCTGGCAACGCATGGACGATTGACCTATGAGTCATATGAGAACTCTATATTGTCAGATGAAAGGTTTATAAATACGCTTGGGCTTGAATATGATATCAGTCCCTTTGGTGATCAGTACCTTGATGTAGAAAACACGGAGATAAATATCCGAGCTGCACCGGGCAAAGTCTTTACTGCAAATATAATTAAAAAAGGACTTAAATTAGAAGATGATCTTTTTACCATCGCCGGCTGGCTGATGCGCGGCGCAATCCGGGAAGACGACCATAACGAACTGCATAACGGGGTCTGCAATATAAACCCGGCAAATAAGGGGTTTGACGAGGATCCCTACCCCTCGCCACCTGACCGCCCGCTGCATCATTTCTACGACCCGGTGAATGACAAAGGGTTGTTTGCGCCTGTATCGGAGAAGAATCCGGACTGGGCTATTGGTGCCGATGATGCCTTTGCCGCCACGCTGGCCGAGGACACCACACGCCGCAATCACTTTACTGTGTATGATGCAATCGAGTCGATGTATCGCGCCTTGACGGGCCGCGAGAGTGCCGGTGGAACGACAGCGATAGCGCCAGCCGGTTATGCAGGATCGAATGAGGAACTGCGCAAGGCCTACTGGGCGACCACCTTTCGCTCCCTCGGCGATATTGTGCATCTCGTGGAAGATGTAGCACAGCCCCAGCATACAAGGGCGGACCCGCATTCAGGCGATTGTTACGACATAGTCAGTGGCATTGTCGGACATGCGAGTTTCTTTGAACGCTATCTGGAAGCACGAGTGACCCAGGAGGCGAATGCGATTGACAAGGTCAATGAGACCGGTGTCAGCGTCAGCACCTATCCACCACTCATCATCGGCGAATATCCAAAACCTGCCTTTAATCGCTACAGTGATTACTGGAGCACACGTGAAGGGCTGAATGGCCGCGGGATGGCAGACTACAGTAACCGGGAATTCTTCAGTGCGGGCAGGAATCTGGGTGACAAGAAAGTGCCTTTAATAGGTCCGTATTATTATGACGAGCCAAGCAATGATCCTGATGAATATGGCGCGTTCTACAGCTGGGACGATGCAGAAGGCGGGTATCACACCTACCTTGAACGCACGGTTACGGATAAGCAGAACCCGGCGTATACGACAACATCGATTGCTACAAAGCAAAGCATCTTCCTGGACAATTCGGAAACATACCAGATTGAGGAATACAGCCTTAACCAGGATATCTACGATACACAGGCGAATTTCTTGTTGCCTCGTGCCGTCGCCTACAGCGCCGGCCTGATCGATTACTTCTTCCGTGGTCGTTTGAAGATAAGATCGGTGACGGAAGAAGATTCAACCCACCTGCGTGTGATCGTCGAAAATACCTCGAAATGGCCGGATGAGAACACCGGAATTCCATTCCTCGCCGGTGGAACCTTCAGCTTTTACTACACCACGACGGATGGTTCACGTGTTCAGTTACCCATCTCACAAGCAACCTATTCAGGCGGCACAGATCCCGTTGTAAGCTCAGGCGTTGCCGACTTGCAGGTCGACATGCCGGTAAAGATAGCAGAACCGGGTGACTCTGCAATTACGTTTGTCATCGAGCAGCCCGGTGTGGATGTCAGTCAGACTGAATATTCACCACTGGTTGTTGTGTACAAGGGCATCATCGGACAGGAAGAGGGCATCGCGACATCGGTATTCAGCTCAGGCG
>JBATFE010000202.1:0-4664 GCA_049664445.1 Gammaproteobacteria bacterium | reverse complement strand
TACGGGTACGTATCCATGCGCTGCGATTGGGATTCTCGCCGAACAGACCCATTTCGCCAAAGAAACCGCCGGCATTGATATAGGCAAGTACGATCTCGTGGCCATCCTCATCCTCGATCAGTACACTGACCGAGCCGCTGATGATGTAGTAGAGAACATCCGGCTGATCGCCTGCGTAAATAATGACGCTCTTGTTCGGATATTTGCGTCGGTGGCACTGTTCAAGGAATCGTCCGATACAGGGGTTAACAGTGCCCGGTGGTACCGGTGTGCTATTTGCTTCGAATGTCAGTGGAAGTGCTTGCATGTCTCTTTATCGGGTAGCCCGGCAATTGCTTTAGGGCTGCTGCAACGCCGCAAATGGATGCCTTGAACTGTGATAGGATTCACGTTTTTCAAGGGTTGGGTGTATTAATGAAAGCGCGCGTTAAATGGGTTGAAGCAATGACATTTGTCGGGGAATCAGGCAGCGGTCACTCGGTTGTGATGGACGGGGCTCCCGAGTCGGGTGGACGTGATCTTGGTATTCGCCCCATGGAAATGCTGCTGCTCGGGATGGGCGGTTGTACGGCGTTCGATGTGGTGATGATACTCAGGAAGGCGCGGCAGCAGGTCAGCGACTGTGTGCTGGATATAGAGGCGCTACGTGCTGATACAGATCCGAAGGTTTTCACCCGAATCCATGTGCATTTTGCAGTAACCGGTCACGGGCTGTCTGACAAGCAGGTTGCCCGCGCCGTGGAGCTCTCTGCAGAGAAATACTGTTCCGCATCAATCATGCTGGGCAAGACGGCAACCATCACGCATGACTACGAGATCGTGGATTCAGCCAGCGAGGCCGGCTAGTGCAGCGCCCGGGAAATACGCTGGGTATGCGGCATGTTGCCCTGAACGTGACTGACCTTGAGGCCTGTGAACGGTTCTATGTTGAATTACTTGGCATGGCGGTTGAGTGGCGTCCGGATGCGGACAATGTTTATTTAACATCCGGTAATGACAACCTGGCACTGCATCGGGTCGAGGATTTTAACCCCGCGGCAGCAGCACAGCGACTCGACCACCTGGGGGTGTTTATCGCCAGTGAAAAGCAGGTCGACGACTGGTATGAGTTCCTCAAGGCCTGCGGTGTTGTAATCAAGGCGACTCCACGGACTCACCGTGATGGCGCACGAAGTTTTTACTGTGCCGACCCGGAAGGTACTGTTATTCAGCTTATCTACCATCCGCCCATTGCTGAATGATGCAAACCCGCCAACCGATTCCTTTCCGGGCAGTCTCTGATGCGAGAACTTAAATTACACGGCTTCAATAACCTTACCAAAACACTCAGTTTTAATATCTACGATATCGCTTTCGCGCAACAGGCCGCGCACCGCAGTGAATATATCGAATATATAGACGAGGCCTATAATGCCGACCGCCTGACAGATATCCTCAATGACGTCGCTGATATTATCGGTGCGACTATCCTGAATACGGCGCGCCAGAATTATGATCCGCAGGGCGCCAGTGTCACCATGTTGATTTCAGAGGAACCGGTGGCCTCGGAGCTGCTGTCGAATACCAAGGCGCCGGGGCCGTTGCCGGAGGCAGTGGTGTCGCACCTGGACAAGAGTCACATCACCGTGCACACCTACCCTGAAAGCCATCCTGACCACGGTATCAGCACCTTCCGTGTCGATATCGACGTCTCGACCTGTGGCCGGGTCTCACCCCTGAAGGCATTAAACTACCTGATACACACGTTTGAATCGGATATTGTCATCCTTGATTACCGCGTGCGTGGCTTTACGCGCGATGTGCGTGGCAGAAAGCATTTCATCGACCACAAGATAGACTCGATACAGGATTTCCTGTCTCGTGATACGCGCGAGCAATACCAGATGATCGACGTCAACGTATATCAGGAAAACATATTCCACACCAAGATGATGCTGAAGGAAATCGACCTGGATGACTATCTGTTTGGCATCAGTTCAGACGCGCTGTCCGACGCCGAGCAGCACAGGATACGTACGCAGGTCAGGAAGGAAATGCTGGAGATGTTTTACGGCCGCAATATGTAGCGCAGTCCGAGGTAGCCGCGGATCCCTATATCCGTGAAGCGGTCGACGTCATCACCCTGGATACGAGTGCCATCATTTTTTTAACCGCGCCGGGCAGGGCGGTGCCGCCGGCATTCAGTGCGCTGGCTTTATGCCTGGCCTCATCAGTCTTCATTTGTGCCAGTATGGCATGAGACTTGTCGTCAGCTGCGGGGAGTTTCTGCAGGTGGCCCTCGATGTGTTCGACCACCTGGTTCTCGGTCTCGGCGAGAAATCCCAGGCTCCACTTGTCTCCCAGCAGACCTGAGGCTGCGCCTATAGCGAGCGAGCCGGTATACCATAAGGGATTGAGCAGGCTGGTGTGGCCGCCCAGTTCGTTGATGCGTTGCCGGCACCAGGCAAGGTGGTCATTCTCTTCAATTGCAGCCTGCTTCATTTGCTGGCGCGTTTCATGGTGACGGGCGGTCAGTGCCTGACCCTGGTAGAGCGCCTGGGCGCATACCTCACCCGCATGGTTTACCCGCATCAGGCGGATACTGTTGGTCTTCTCAACTGTCGATAGTTTATGTTCCACAAGCGCTTCTGCCGGGTTCTCCCGCCCCGAGCCAACGGGTTCGCCAAATACGGTCCGCAGTGCCTGGTCGGTATGCGTAATCAGCTGGTCGACAAAAGTCTGTTTACGTTCTTGCATGGGTTTAAGATAGCATGATCTCGTTACAAGGTCCCCGGTGGAATACCTGGAATATGTCTTACTATGCCTACCATGTTTTTTTCTGCACCAATCTGCGTGAGGATGGCAGTGATTGCTGTCAGCGTTTCGGCGCGCGAGACATGCGCGACTATGCCAAGCAGCGTTGCAAGGAACTGGGGCTTGCCGGCAAGGGTGGCGTCAGGATCAATACAGCGGGCTGTCTGGATCGCTGTGCCGAAGGACCCGTGATGGTCGTGTACCCGGAATCGGTCTGGTACAGTTATGTTGACCGGGAGGATCTCGACGAGATTATCGAGGAACATCTGAAGAACGGGCGGGTCGTGGAGCGGCTGAGAATCTAGCACGCCAGCATAAAATCTGTAACCGATTGATATCATTTAAATAGTATAAATATCATCGATTGGCTAACAGTATCAATTACTTAGCAGGTCTCACCGCTATATGCAGTCCATCGTCTATTCAGGGCTTGACAAGAAGCACATTATATTAGAAGATACTAACACGCTGATTGGCCTGCCCCCCTATTTGGTCGGTCAGCGCTCCTCCACCTCCCCCCAAGGAGGTTTATTAAGCGCGGCCATATTGGACCGCGCTTTTTTTTGCCTGCAGGTATGCGCGTGAGCGATGCGCACGATTGGATAGATGCCGCCTTTAACAAGGGAAACCTTGTAAGTTACTGGCTACTTTTGTAACATCCTCGCTCTTTGATTTGGCATGACCCTGAGCAAATTCTGATGAAAACATTTTCCGCTAAAGCACACGAAGTGAATCGCGACTGGTATGTCGTTGATGCAGCAGGTAAAACATTGGGCAGACTGGCTTCTGAAATTGCACGCCGCCTGCGTGGCAAGCACAAACCTGTCTATACGCCCCATGTCGATACCGGTGATTACATTGTGGTGGTGAATGCTGACAAGGTGCATGTCACCGGACGCAAGGCAACGGACAAGATGTACTATCATCACACCGGCTACATCGGCAACCTCAAGTCCGCCAATTTTGAAAAGATGCAGGAAAAGGCACCCGGCCGGGTCATCGAGCTGGCTGTCAAGGGTATGTTGCCCAAGAACCCGCTGGGTCGCGCAATGTTTCGCAAATTAAAGGTTTATAGCGGACCCGATCATCAGCATGCAGCCCAGCAGCCGAAGCCACTGAATTTTTAATCAGCTAACCTTGTTAAACGAATCGTTTGACACGGAATTACGACAGCAACAGGAATACCACAGCATGAGCGACACCTACTACAGTACCGGACGCCGTAAAACTTCCACCGCAAGGGTCTTCCTGCGCAAGGGTAAAGGCGACATCGTTGTTAACAAGCGTCCTCTTGATACCTACTTCGGTCGTGAAACGGCGCGCATGATTGTGCGCCAGCCGCTGGATACATCCAATATGCTGGGTGATTTTGATATTACCGTGACCGTGAAGGGCGGCGGCATGAGTGGCCAGGCCGGTGCTATCCGGCATGGTATTACCCGTGCACTCATTGAATACGATAACGAACTGCGACCTGCCCTGAGGCGTGCCGGCTTTGTCACCCGTGATGCCCGCAAGGTGGAGCGCAAGAAGGTGGGCCTGCACAAGGCACGTCGTGCACCGCAGTTCTCGAAACGTTAAGCCGCTTTTGGCGGATCGTCTAACGGCAGGACAGTGGACTCTGACTCCACTAATCTAGGTTCGAATCCTAGTCCGCCAGCCATAAACCAGACCCGCCGCATGGCGGGTTTTGTTTAGGCGGACCTGGATGAGAACCTCGGGTTCGACTGAGGTGAGTCGATGCGCAAGAAGACACAGACAAATCTGTCATAAGTAATTGTCACAATATTGCAGTTTCATCTCCCTGGGTTAATATGCGTTGTTTGTTGTGTCGGGAATTTTCAAATGGACGGAGGGGTAACGGTATGAAG
>JBATFE010000201.1:0-3836 GCA_049664445.1 Gammaproteobacteria bacterium | reverse complement strand
AGTCCTCATCCTCGTCTTCCCAGACCAGGTGCTGCAGGTCATCGAGTGTCAGGCCACGCTCTTCCAGCGATTCCTTTTCGACATAAATCTTGGTGATTTCGTAATCGCCAAGTGCCGCGTAGGTCGGTGAGAAGTTCTTCATGCCGATGCCGCTGGTGTCCTGTCCCTTGACCAGCTGGTAGACACCATCGTCCATGAAGGCGAGGCTGACATCCTGTTCGAAGGCCGCACTGATGAGTACGACTTCCAGGGATTCCCACGCGTAGATCGTGCCGTAAGGTGCCTTGCGGTTGAAGAATAAAAATTTCTTTGTATCAGACATTAATCAATACCCCGTTCAGTCGCCGAACACGATCAGCCGATCGCTCTGGATGCCGCCCTCGACCAGCTGTCCCAGCCCGGAGATACGAAACCCGGGTGCAATGTTGGTGGCATCCTTGCCATTGCGCTCGGCTTCGCCGTCATCAACGAGACCGCGACGTTGTGCAGCGGCTACGCACAGCACCATGTCAATGTCATGCGCCTGTCCCAGCTCGGTCCAGCGGGCGACGATGTTACGGTCGTCCTGCGGCGGGGTGGTCAGGCGCGTACCGTTGTTGACGCCATCGTGGTAGAAAAAGATACGAAAGATTTCGTGCCCTTTCTCCAGCGCAGCCCTGGCGAAGTGGTAGGCCGAGTCAGCGGACTGGTGCTGATACGGCCCCTCGTTAACCTGAATAGTAAATTTCATGGATCTGGTTCCCTCAGAAGCGGATATGCGTCGAGGCATTCAGGCTCGCACGGGCACCACGCCAGTTATCGATGTGGTACTTGGTGAACGGCAGACCGGTCTTCTCGAAGAATCGTGGCCAGCCAATACGTTCGATCCAGTCGTTCATGCGTTCCCAGTCCTTGGCATCTTCCTTGTATGTCTTGAGGATTTTTTTGACCACGGCCGTAGCCTCGGGCCAGCGCGGCGGGTTGTTGGGGATACCGGAGGCGACCAGTTTCTGGAAGGTCGGCTTGCTGCGCGCGTTGGAGTGGTTACCACCCACCCAGATGGCCAGCTTGGAATGCTCGGCATCATTGATCTGCATCGGCGGGCAAGGCGGGAAGCAGGCGCCACAGCAGATGCATTTCTTTTCGTCAACTTCAAGTGACGGCTTGCCATTGACCAGTGCCGGACGTATCGCGGCAACCGGGCAGCGCGCGACAACAGAAGGACGCTCACAGACATTGGACACCAGATCGTGGTTGATCTTCGGTGGCTTGGTGTGCTGCACGTTGATGGCGATATCGCCCTGACCGCCACAGTTGATCTGGCAGCAGGAGGTGGTCATATGCACACGGTTGGGCATATTCCAGCCCTTAAATTCGTCGATCAGTTCGTCCATCATGGACTTCACAACACCCGATGCGTCTGTGCCAGGGATGTCGCAGTGCAGCCAGCCCTGGGTGTGTGACAGCATGGCAACCGAGTTGCGCGTGCCACCGACGATGAAACCGGCATCGGTCAGTGCCTTGATCAGCGGCTGTACCTTCGCTTCGTCGGCAACCTGGTATTCGATGTTGCTGCGGATGGTGAAGTGAATATAGCCTTCACCGTATTTATCACCGATATCGCAGAGCTTGCGCAGGGTGAATAAATCAAGAATGCGCTGGGTACCCGCTCGCACGGTCCAGATCTTGTCGCCATTCCTGGAAACGTGCAGCAGCACGCCCGGTTGTGGATCTTCGTGGTAGGCCCATTGTCCGTAGTTCTTGCGCATCACGGGATGCATGTACTGGAACGCATCCGGACAGCCTGATTCAATTGGCGAACGCATTTCTTGTGCCATGAGATTCTCCTGAAGTTCTGTATTTTTGAGCAGGCCCCGGTGTCAGCACCGGGGCTTTCTCGATTCAATGTCGGGTTCTGTTACGCGGAAGCTGCCTGTTTCTCTTCGCGCTTTCTTTCAAACCATTTTTCGGCTTCCTCGTCCCAGCCGTCCATGCGGACATAGGAAGACTGCCGTGGGCTGCCGACCATGTTCGGATCGACGTCGATACCGATGCCCTCGAGGAAATTCACCAGGCCGATACGTTCGATCATCTCGCCGCAACGCTCATGCTCGAGACCGTTCTCTGCCCAGAAGTCGATGATGTCCTCGGCCATTTCCTGCATGCTTTCGTAGTCTTCCTCGGTTTCCAGCTTTTTGAACGGCACAACCACGGTACCCATGAGATCGCCGATCTTCAGGGTGCGCTTGCCGCCAATGAGGATGGTGACGCCCTTGTCGTCACCGGGGTGCAGGGCCTTCGGCATGACGTTCAGACAGTGCATGCAGCGCACACATTCGTGGTTGTTGACTGTGATGGTGTCGTCATCGTTCAGCGTGATGGCCTGGGTCGGGCAGCGGGAGATAACGTTGTCCATCAGGTACTGGCGTCCCTTCTTGTCGAGGTAGTACTTGACGCCTTCCTGGTCTACCTTCATTTCGTCGCGCCAGGTGCCGATGATGGCGAAGTCAGAACGCTCAATGGCGTTCTGGCAGTCGTTCGGACAACCGGAGACCTTGAACTTGAACTTGTAGGGCAGGGCCGGGCGATGCACATCGTCGGTGAAGTTGTTCACCATCAAGCGGTGGATCGCATGCTCGTTGCAGTTTGACATTTCACAACGTGCGCCACCGACACAGGACATGGCGGTACGCACACAGGGTCCGGCGCCGCCGAGGTCCCAGCCGTATTCGTTGATTTCATCAAAGAAGTGCTGGGTGTTTTCGGTGGTTGTACCGATGAACATGATGTTGCCGGTTTGACCGTGGAAGGTCACCAGGCCGGAACCCCATTTTTCCCAGCTGTCACCCAGCTGGCGCAGCATGTCGGTAGTGTAGAAGTTGCCGGCCGGCGGCTGAACACGCAGGGTGTGGAATTCCCTGGATTCCGGGAAGGCATCACCGACTTCGGAAAAGCGCGGGATGATACCGCCGCCATAACCGTAGACACTGACCGTGCCGCCTTTCCAGTAACCCTTGCGGGTTTCGTACGAATGCTCCAGCTGTCCCAGCAGACCGTTGGTCATGTTGTTGATGCGTTCGTCGGGATGCTCGTCACGCAGACGCTTGATGCCGGAAATAAAGCTCGGCCATGGGCCGCTCTCGAGTTCATCAAGCATTGGTGTTGGATAGGTGTTCTTGGCCATGGCTATCTCCTGAATTTGTTTTCACTTACATCCGTTACGCGTTGACGCCAGGAGCTACGATCCGGGCGACATATAAATCAGTGAGTTAGTGACAGCAGCAGACACGTAACTCTTGACTACGCGCATTTTAGGCATGCACTCATGACGGGCATATCCTACCCATGGTGTGGCACGGCTGCAGGCCTGTATCTCGAAAGAGGTATTGGTTTAATTTTATTTAATTTCCGCTAGTTAACATACTTTTATGGTTTCACTAATGAGACTAGAATTTTTCCTTATATTAACGCGTACTTATTTGTTAATTTATGAAATTCGTTGGAGCTGGATCGATGATTTTTTGGTCTCTTAATGCGAATGACATCCATTATCAGGTAAACGGGCGAGGATACGTGTGCGGTTGTCACGGCTGTCTTTGACCATCTGCCCGACGTATGATGCGCGCCCTTGTATATAGTGCCGTTTGCCGGTCGAATCCAGTCCATGCCAGAAACCAGCCGTATGTTACAGCCGTTTGATTTGTCGGACGAACACAGTTACCAACGCTGGCGCGAACGCAAGCTGGCAGGCTATCCGCGCTCGGCCGAGGAACTGCTGGTGCCGATTGCATATCCCCTGCAGCTGAGCAGCGCTGAATACACCAGCATGCTTGCGTGCTGCCGCAAGGCCAACATGG
>JBATFE010000200.1:0-1725 GCA_049664445.1 Gammaproteobacteria bacterium | reverse complement strand
AAAAACAAATAATCGTGTTGGCATCGTTTTGCTTAATTGCCCGTGTATGCCTGCAGTATAGCGGCATCAGCAGGCAAAGGCATGCACGGCGCGGGATTCAGGATCAGGCGGGCAGGAAATCGATGGGGTAGGTGATGGTGATTTCGCTGACGTCTTTGGACTCGAAATTGAAGAGTTTGACGCGTTGCGTGATCTTTTGGCCGAGGGCGGCATCATGCAGTTCACTGGAGACCAGTACACAGCGGGTCACCTTGCCGGACGGCGCGATGGTGAGTTGCAATATAATCTTTCCCTGCAGGGTCGGGTCCTTCCTGAGGGCGCGGTTGTAGACACTGTAGATGGCTCCCTTGTTGCGGTCGAAAACCATCTGGATCTCTTCGATGCTGCGCCCGGCGCTGCGTGTTCCCCTGTCACTGTTGCCCACTGTACCACCGCTGGCAGCAGTGCCTCCCGAACTCTGTACCTGTGTGGTGGAGCGTGTTGCCAGTTCACCGCCGCCGGTATTGCGGCTAAGGCTGGCGGTCTGGATGCCACCGCTGGAACGTGTGGTGCCGCTGGTCAGTACCGCACGCTCGGTGGTGCGGGCCTGCCCGCCGTTCTGTGACAGTTGATTTGTTTTACGCAGGTTACTGCTACTGGTGCCCTGGCGCATGTCAGCGAGGCTATCTGAGAGTGCCAACAGTCCGGACTTCTCGGCCTTTTGCCGTGCCGTAACCCTGGGCTTTACCGGTACCGGCTTCGCCTGCACGGGTTTCACCGGGGCTGCCTTTGCGACTTTCGGTACCGGCTTTGCAGGCGTCACCGTCTTTTTGGGTGCCACCGCCTTTTTCGGCACAGGTTTTGGCTCCGGCTGGGTGACCTTTTTAGGCAGTGGTTTCGGGACTGGTTTCGGTTTGGGCGGTGGCGGGACCGGTTTCACTTCAAGGATCAGGGTCGCAAGGCGCGGTGGTTCTTCAATTATAGGCTCGATCCTCTCTGACAGCGGGAGGAACGGCATGGCAATGCCGAACAACAGGCACAACACCAGATTGATACGCAGGATACGCCGAAAGCGGTCATCGCTTTCGGCGCTATATGTCCATGGCATGGTGAGTGCGTGACTGTAGCCCGTCATGGCTTAACTCTCCTGCAGCGGTTTTTGCAATACCGCCAGCGAAATGCGCGCAAACCCCGCTTCGGTGCAGCTCGCCATCACCTGTTTCAGTATCTTGTAGGGAATATCGCGGTCACCCATGATGGTGGCCTCGTGTTTGACGGGCTTGCCGCTTTTATCCTGTTGTGCAGATTTCCCGCGTTCAGTCTGCAGGGCGGTCTTCAGCCGCTCAGTGGCATCGCGGTTTGTGTTCAGTAGTGCCTCTGTACTGGTGATAACCTTGCCATGAATGAGGATGTCGCTCTCGTTGATCATGATAACCAGTGCCATGCGCGGCTGCTCTTCGGCGACTGACTCCGGGAGTTTCACGGACTTTTGTGTTGGCAGCACCTCACCATCAGAGGAGTTCACCAGCAGGAAGAACACCAGGATGGTGAAGATGTCCATCAGCGACACCAGGTTGATGCCGGTATTGCGGCCGGCCCGTTTGTGGTGACGTTTCATGCGATCTGCGCGGCGCGAATGGATCATGGTTACAGGCCCTTGTTAATGGCAACCTTGCTGTTGTCGGCAGGGGCATCGCCAATGGCGATTTCCGGAAACAGTTCGGCCAGCTGTAACGTGCCGGCCTG
>JBATFE010000199.1:0-2410 GCA_049664445.1 Gammaproteobacteria bacterium | reverse complement strand
CGCCGACGGACTGTCCGCCCTGCTGCTGATGATGACCGCCGTGGTCGTGCTGGCGGCCAGCGTCTACGCCAGCGCCTACTTCAGCGCTGCTTCCGAGCGTGCCCGTTTCTGGCCATTGTGGCTGCTGCTGTGGACGTCACTGAATGCCCTGTTGTTGTCCGGCGACCTGTTTAATCTCTATGTCTCACTGGAGTTGCTTGGCCTGAGCGCTGTTGCACTGGCCTCGCTCAGCGGCAAGCGCGCTGCAGTAGCAGCGGCTTTGCGCTACCTGCTGGTCGGCCTGCTGGGCTCCATGATGTTCCTCGCCGGGGTGAGCCTGATCTATGCCGGTTACGGGACGCTCGATCTGGCAACGCTGGCACCCCTGGTTGAGCCCGGACCGATTGCGTGGACGGCGCTGGCGATGATGACCGCCGGCCTGCTGTTAAAGACCGCCCTGTTCCCGCTGCATTTCTGGCTGCCGCCGGCACATGCGAGCGCACCGGCGCCGGTCAGCGCCGTGCTCTCGGCGCTGGTGGTCAAGGCAGCGTTCTATCTTGTGTTGCGACTGTGGCTGGATGTGTTCGCAAACGTGGTCACACCGGCGGCCGCCAACCTGCTCGGGGTGCTGGGTGCCGGCGCGGTGCTCTGGGGGTCCTGGCGTGCCCTGCAGGCGGAACGGCTCAAACTGCTGGCGGCCTGGTCCACCGTCGCCCAGCTGGGCTACCTGTTCCTGTTCTTTCCGGTGCTGCTGGCCTTGCCGCCCGGCCCCGCCCGCGATCTCGCAGCGGGAGGACTGGTCATGCTGGCGCTGACGCACGGCTTTGCCAAGGCCGGCCTGTTTCTGGCGATCGGCATTATCCAGCAACGTTGCGGTCACGACACCATCCGCGAGCTGAGTGGTACCGTGCAGCGTTTGCCAGCCACCACCTTCGCAATCGCGCTGGCCGGTGTGGCCCTGATCGGCCTGCCACCCAGTGGTGCCTTTCTCGGCAAGTGGCAGTTACTTGCCGGTGCTGTCGCGACCGGTCAGTGGTTGTGGCTGGTGGTGACCGCCATCGGTTCGCTGCTGGCCGCGGCGTACATCTTCCGGGTGCTGGGCCATGCCTTCGGGCACCGGCCGTATCCAAACCAGCCGGTGACAGTGGCGCGCGAGGAATGGCCGGCCCTGCTGCTCGCCGCCATGGCGACGCTGCTGCTGGGTCTTGCCGGCGCACCGGTGTGGGGACTGCTGGAGAGCGGCATATGAACTGGGACGCCTGGTTACCGGTGCTGGTGGTGGCCAGTTCACTGTTGCCGGGGCTCGTCATTTTCTTTCTCCGCGAAGGCAGTCATCGCTTGCGCACCGCGCTCAACCTGGCCGGGGCCGGCCTCAAGCTGGTGCTGGTCGGCTTCCTGATCTGGGGCGTATTCCACGAACATGTCTACGAGAGCCGCTGGACCCTGGCCCCCGGCCTGGACCTGGTGCTGCATGCCGACACGCTCTCGGTGCTGTTCGTTACACTCTCCACCGTGCTGTGGCTGGTGACCACGGTGTATGCCATCGGCTATCTGGAAAACTCGCCACACCGCAGCCGTTTCTTCGGCTTCTTCAGCCTGTGCGTTTCCGCCACCGTCGGCCTGGCGCTGGCGGGGAACCTGTTTACCTTTGTGATCTTCTACGAGTTGCTGACGCTGGCAACCTACCCGCTGGTAGCCCACCGCGGCACACCCGAGGCGGTGCGCGGCGCGCGGATATATCTCGCCTATACCCTGGGTGGCGGCATGCTGCTGCTAATTGGTACCGTTTGGCTGCACGTACTCGCGGGGCCGACGGCCTTTGTTGAAGGCGGCATACTGAGCAGCTTACCGGCTGAATACCACCCGCAGCTGAAAATGATCTTCCTGCTGCTGATTATCGGTCTTGGCGTCAAGGCGGCACTGGTGCCACTGCATGGCTGGCTGCCCCGGGCAATGGTCGCCCCGGCACCGGTGAGTGCGCTGCTGCACGCCGTCGCCGTGGTCAAGGCGGGCGCCTTCGGCATCGTGCGCGTGGTCTACGATGTGTACGGGGTGAATTTTGCCGACCAGCTGGGATTGCTCACCGGGCTGGGTATCGCCGCCGCCATTACCATTGTGTACGGATCCATGATGGCGCTGTTTCAGGACAACCTGAAAAAGCGGCTAGCCTACTCCACCGTGAGCCAGGTGTCCTACATCGCACTGGGCACTGCCATCCTCGGGCCCGTCGGCACCATCGGCGGCATCGTCCACATGGTGCACCAGGGCATCATGAAGATCACACTGTTTTTCAGCGCCGGCAACTATGCCGAAACGCTGGGCATTCACAAGGTCAGCGAGATGAACGGGGTCGGCCGGCGCATGCCCGCCACGACACTGGCCTTCAGCATCGCCGCACTGGGCATGATCGGCGTACCACCGGTAGCCGGTT
>JBATFE010000198.1:0-6467 GCA_049664445.1 Gammaproteobacteria bacterium | reverse complement strand
AATCCCAATGTCAAGGATATGTGTGGCTGCGGGGAAAGTTTTAACGTCTGATGTCGGCCTGTCGCTGACAACCGTTTTATTTCCTGCTGGTTGTTTCCATGGCTGCGGATCACTCCACAACCCATTTTGAGCGTTTCGGTCTGGCGCAGTGCTTTGACGTGGATCTCGATCTGCTGGACAAGCGCTATCGCGACAGTCAGCGGGCCATGCACCCCGACCGCTTCGTGAATGCCACTGATCAGGAGCGCCGCATTTCCATGCAGCAGGCAACGCTGATCAACGAGGGCTACCGGACACTCAAGGATCCGCTGCTACGTGGCCGCTACCTGCTGCAACTGGCTGGTCGCAGCTTCGATGATGAGCACCACATTAACAGTGATATCAACTTCCTGATGGAGCAGATGGAACTGCGTGAAGCACTGGGCGAGGTGCGCAATGCCGCTGATGCATTTGCTGAACTGGGCGTCATCATGGACCGTATTGCGGTTGATATTGCGCGTCTGGTGAACGATTTGCAGCAGCAGTTCCGTGCCGGGGATGCGACCAGTCTCGACCTGGCCGCGGACACGCTCACCAAGCTGCAGTTTTACCGCAAGCTGCAGCATGAGGCCATGGAGCTGGAACTGGAACTCGAGGATGAACTTGCGGGTTAGTAATGAGCGCAGTATAAAATTCAGGCCTCAACGCTCATTCATGGCATTCCCTCTCCCGCCGGGAGAGGGCCACGACTGCAGGGATGCAGGAGGTAGGGCACCAACAGTAGGCGCTTTAGGCGATGCATGGAGCAGTTGCCGGGGGAGAGGGAATATAAATTCAGGATACATTCTTAATATTTAATCCCCTCTCCCCAACCCTCCCCCTGAGGGGGAGGGAGTAAACAGGACAAGCAGTTAGAGCATATTCGCAATGGCACTTTTACAGATATCAGAACCCGGTCAATCCACGGCGCCACACCAGCATCAGCTGGCGGCGGGTATAGACCTGGGTACGACCAACTCGCTGGTTGCCAGCGTCCGCAGCGGTGTGGCTGAAACCTTGCCGGACCTGGAGGGCCGTCACCTGCTGCCATCCGTGGTCCGCTACCGAGCCGATGGCACCGTGGTTGTGGGTCATGATGCGCTGGCTGCGGCAACCGAAGACCCGCTGAATACCATTGCCTCGGTGAAACGCCTGATGGGTCGCGGTGTCGAGGATGTAAAACGTATCGGCGAATATCTGCCCTATGAATTTGTACCGGGATCGAGTGGCATGCCCCTGTTGCGTACCGTGGCGGGTGAGGTCAGCCCGGTCGAGGTTTCGGCGGAAATCCTGCGCATATTGAAGACCCAAGCCGAGGAGACCCTTGGCGGCGAGCTGAATGGTGTCGTGGTGACAGTCCCGGCCTATTTCGATGATGCGCAGCGCCAGGCAACCAGGGACGCCGGGCGGCTGGCGGGGCTGAATATCCTGCGCCTGCTTAACGAACCGACGGCCGCTGCGGTTGCCTACGGCCTGGACAAGGGCTCGGAAGGTATCATTGCCATCTATGACCTGGGTGGCGGAACCTTCGATATTTCCATTTTGCGCCTCAATAAGGGTGTCTTTGAAGTGATGGCCACCGCGGGTGATACCGCGCTTGGCGGTGATGATGTGGACCGCCTCATCGCCGACTGGATTATGCGGCAGTCCGGTATGGGTACTGATGCGGGGCACGTGGACATGCGCCGTCTGATGCAGACTGCGCGAGCCGCCAAGGAAGCCCTGTCAAGCCGGGAATCAACCGCGATTGAGCTGATACGCGACGATCATGCCGGCTGGAGCGGTGAATTGTCGCGCGAACAGTTCAATACATTGATTGCCCCGCTGCTCGACAAGACGCTGGGCCCCTGCCGCCGTGCATTGCGTGATGCCGGTATACGTGCGGGCGATGTTCAGTCGGTTGTCATGGTCGGCGGTTCGACGCGCATACCGCTGGTGCGCGAGCGCGTGGCCGGCTTTTTTGATGCGGAACCCATGGTTGATATCGATCCTGACAAGGTGGTCGCGGTCGGCGCCGCCATTCAGGCTGACATCCTCGCGGGCAACAAGCCTGATGATGAAATGTTGTTGCTGGACGTGATACCGCTGTCGCTGGGAATCGAAACCATGGGCGGGCTGACGGAGAAGATTATTCACCGCAATACCACTATTCCGACGGCACGTGCCCAGGAGTTTACTACCTTCAAGGATGGCCAGACCGCGATGTCCATTCACGTGGTACAGGGTGAACGTGAACTGGTAGAGGATTGCCGTTCACTGGCAAGGTTTGAATTACGGGATATCCCGCCGATGGTGGCCGGCGGCGCCCGCATCAAGGTCACCTTTCAGGTCGATGCAGACGGCTTGCTGAATGTAACCGCTGAAGAACAGACACAGGGCGTGACCAGCAGTATCGAGGTCAAGCCGTCCTATGGTCTGAGTGATGCCGCCATCGAGACCATGCTCAGGGAGTCCATGGAAACAGCCGCCGCTGACCGGGATGCCCGCCGCCTGCGCGAAGAACAGGTTGATGCGGACCGGGTGCTCGAGGCATTGCATTCCGCGCTGGCCGCTGATGGTGAAGAGTTGCTGCAGGAAGCAGAGCGCAAGGTCATTGACGAGGCGGCAAAACACCTTGATGAACAGCGTCAGGGTAATGATTACCGTGCCATCAAACGGGCGATTGAAGCCGTTGAAAAAGCCAGCAGTGCCTATGTTGAACGGCGCATGAACAGCAGTATTCGCAAGGCCATGGCCGGGCACAAGGTGGATGAATTCAATCCGTAATGAATAAAGCCTGTTTTATCTCCCCTCCCGCAGGGAGAGGATAAGCAACGCTATACTTTGCAAAACTATTGAGAAAGCCGTTATGCCACAAATAATTTTTCTGCCACATGAAGAAATCTGTCCGGAGGGCGCCGTTGTTGAGGCTGAATCCGGCGTCAGTATCTGTGATGCGGCATTAAAAAGCGGCATCGAGATCGAGCATGCCTGTGAGAAATCCTGTGCCTGTACCACCTGCCATGTCTATATCCGCGAAGGCGCCGGGTCACTGAACGAGTCCGATGAAGACGAGGATGACCTGCTCGACAAGGCGTGGGGTCTGGATCCGGACTCGCGCCTGAGTTGCCAGGCCATTGTCGCGGACGAGGACCTGGTGGTGGAAATTCCGAAATACACCATTAATATGGTCAGTGAGAATCACTAGTGCGGGTACAGCCGAATAAGGATAGAAAATTTGCCACGGACTCCACGGAAGAACACGGAAATATTTCTGCTAAGGCATTTGTTGTTCCGTGTATTCCGTGGCTATTCAATAAAATAATCCGGCACTCAGCTTAACTTGGCTCAGCAGCTGATGTTATCATTTTGCAAGATGACTGGTGCTGGCATAATGGATCACCCAGGAGTAGAGCATGGCCCTGAAATGGACCGATACCCTCGATATCGCCATTGAGCTTGACGAGGCCCATCCCGATGCAGACCCCCTTCATGTGAACTTTGTCGACTTGCGTAACTGGGTCATGGCGCTTGATGAGTTTGATGATGAACCCGAGCACTGCGGTGAACGTATCCTCGAGGCCATCCAGATGGCATGGATCGAGGAACGCGACTGACGACTGCATTGGGGTTTATGACCAATGAAGCCATCATTCCAGCTGGTGGAGGGTTGCTGGCAGCGACATAAGCAGTCGCTGGCTGCTGTCCGCTGCCAGGTGTTCGTCGTTGAGCAGCATGTCCCGGAATCACTGGAACTGGACGCGCATGACCCGCACTGCCACCACGTGCTGGTGTGCGATGCCCGAGGTCAGCCTGTTGGTGCAGGCAGAATCAAAGCGGACGGCCACATCGGCAGAATGGCCGTGCTGCAAGACTGTCGCGGGCAGGGTATCGGTACGGCGATGCTGGCAGCATTACTGGCGTATGCCAGTAAGCATGGACACACCCGTGTCTGCCTGCATGCACAGCTCAGTGCTGTTTCGTTCTATGCACGATCCGGTTTTGTGGAGTGCGGCGAGCCGTTCATGGAGGCCGGCATCCCGCACCGGCGCATGCTGAAGAGCCTGCCATGATAGCACCGACATGAAGGTTTTCCTCAGCTGCCTGGCGCTGTGTCTGTCACCGTGGACACTGCATGCCGCAAGCCCCGCCGATGCTTCAAGTGCACCTCCTCCGGTTGAACAGCCCACGGCTGCGGGCAAGGATGAGGCCACGGAGGATGAAATAGCCGCCACGCAGGAGGCAGTCAATCGCGAGGCAGATGCCAGCGAGGACCCCATGACCGAGCAGGAGGTCAAGACCCTGGAGGCACCCGAGCAGCCTGCAGTCAAAAAATATGGTTACAGTCTCTATGGAAACTACCGCCTGCGATTTCGCAGTACCGACGGCAGTGATTATGCACTGTCCGACGGCGGATCGCGGGTTGGTGCCGATGCACATTACCAGTTGTTTCCAAAGCTGAAGGTCTTCGGACGGGCCGAGCTGGGTTTCAATCTGCTGAGTGAACTGGATGTCCTGATCGATAGTAAAGATAGTGCGCCGGAAGGCAAGGAGGGCAACAGTTTTTTCAAGCGCCTGTTGTATGTCGGCGTGGAAGCGCCCGGCTATTTCCTGACATATGGCAAGAGCTGGTCAACCTATTACAAGGTGGCCGGTTTTACTGACCGCTTTGCCGGTACCGGCGGGGATGCGTCCGGAACTTACAATGCGGGTACGGATGGCGGTGCAACCGGCACGGGCAGGGCACAGGGTGTCGTGCAGACACGCCTGCATCTCGGTAAATTACCTGAGGTCATTGGCATAAAGCCGTTTAACCTGAACCTGCAGGTACAGCACGGTGAACCCATACCACTCGTCGACGGTGAACATTACGGCACGGCCGTCGGCCTGAGTGCCATTCACCAGATCAGGCCTGACTTTGCACTCGGCATTGCCTATAACATCGCCGGGATTAATGATCTTGATAACCCCGCTATCCGCGATGCCGGACTCGATGGCAATGCCCAGGCCATGCTGGTGGGAACCCGCCAGTTTGGTGAGAAATGGTATCTGGGCACCGTGGTGTCGCGGTTGCTGAACCAGGATACCACCGACCAGGGCACGTACTTTGATGGCTGGGGCTGGGAGGTCTATGGTCAATACCAGCTACGGGAAAAGATATGGCTGACGGGTGGCTGGAACTACCTGCGTCCTGACAGTGATCGACTCAGCGGTGACTATGAAATCAAGTACGGCGTCATCGGCCTGCGTTATTCACAGGACGGGTTTCAGAACATGATCTACGCGAACGTGCAGCTGGATCATGGCCGCCTGACCGATGGTGAACAACCGGGAAACATCTATACCATTGGAATACGCTGGAGCCTTGGCGAAATAGCAAGCCATGTGCGAGACAGGTATCGCGATATACGCAGCAACCAGGGCAGGTGATGCCCGGTTCGTACTATCATTCGGTGCCTTATTAGGTAGAATGCGTACCTACGACTAAAAGTTGTGTACATGATCAGGAGATTATCAAGTGAAACAGCGGCTACTCGGTTTACTCTTAGGCAGTCTTTTCGCATCCACTGTGCAGGCGGCAGGTGGTGCACTTAATCCTGTCCTCGACGATAAATTCACCTTCAGGCTCGGGGCCACCTGGATGAAGGCGGACGGTTCCTTCAGTTCCACACCCGACGGCGAGCCCACGAACAAGATCAGTACCGGCGACCTGGGCGTTGATGACTCTGAAACAAACCTCTATGTCAGCGCGCGCTGGCGTTTCACAGAGCGCTGGCGCCTGAACTTCAGCTATTTCGGGCTGGATACTGACAGCAAGATCAGCCGGAATTTCGATGAGCTGGACTTTGGGGACATTGATGCCTCGGGTTTTCTGGCAGTCGATACGACATTTAATACGGACTTTTATATCGCCCAGGTCGGTTATTCCTTCCTGAAGAACGAGCGTGCCGAACTTGGTATCGGTGGCGGTGTGCACGTCGTGAATTTCGAAACGAAACTCAAGGTCAGTGGCGGCATCAACAATGTGAGCGGCAGTGTCCAGTCAGACTCGGTTGATCTGACGGCTCCGTTGCCGAATATTCTCGGTTATGGCGCCTATGCCATTACACCGAAGTTGTCGCTGGAGGGCGGCGTCGGCTGGTTTGGCCTGGATTACTCGGACTACAGCGGCAAGCTCGTGACGCTCGCAGCCAGTCTTGAATACCGCCTGACCGATCACTTTGGTGTGGGTGTCGGATACAACTATATCAATATGGATCTGACGATAGATAAATCGAACAGAAAGGACAAATACGACCTGGATTACAAAGGCCCGGTTGCCTACATATCTGCCAGCTTCTGATTTCATTCCGGCAATTGTTCCCGACGTGAAGATTGCGTAATCGCCTGGGTTTCCGCAACACAGCAGGGCGTCTGGAGGATGTGCCAACCCGGGATATTTACAAACAGAGTGTAGCCGTCGCACGCGG
>JBATFE010000197.1:0-4266 GCA_049664445.1 Gammaproteobacteria bacterium | reverse complement strand
GGTCCGGGTGCTGTGATTCATCGACTATCTGGCGAACTGACCAGTCCTCACCGTGTTCAACACTGCTGTAATAATGTCCCAGTACGATTTGCCCGGGGAGCAGGTGCCGCTGGTCGGCCTCACCGGTGGCCAGTTGATAGATGCGCAGCAGGTCATTCTCGGAGACATCGATAAAGGAATCAATCTGGCTGAGTGCCGCGACCAGGTCGGCATGTTCGATGTGACGCTCCGAGACGCGGGTGACCTCGGCAACCGCTTGCTTGTCCTTGCCAGCCAGCCACGCAGGGTAGCGTCGCCATGGGAACACGAAATTGAAAGCGACGGCAACGGCCAGCATGACCAGTGCGTTTATCATTACCGGCGTGAACACGAACTGGTAACCCAGTGCGTGTGTGGCTTCACCGCCGATCACGGCGGCCAGCGCCGTGGCGCCGCCCGGGGGGTGGATGCAGCGCAGGTAATGCATGACGCCGACGGCGATTCCGACGGCAGCGCTGGCAGCCATGATTTCATTACTGAAGACCAGGGCGCAGCTGACACCGATAAAGGCGGAGAGTATATGGCCGCCGAATACATTCCAGGGTTGTGACAGTGCGCCGTGGGGGACTGCAAACAGCAGCACCGCGGAGGCGCCCATGGAGGGCACAATCAGCAGTGCAGCTGTCGGGCCGAGTGTTGCGCGGCTGATTAAAAAAATGCAGGCAATGACCAGCACGCTACCGAGCGCCGACACCAGTCGCTCGGTATGACTTACCGGGCTGGATTCAATACCCAGGTATTTGCAGAGAGATGCAATCACGGTGACGCTTTATATCAATCCCACAGGGAATGCCTGTCCACCCACCTGATCGATAGTCCGTACCAGACCACGACAGGCAGCATGATGCCGAACCACCACCAGTCGTTGAGGTACCAGGACAGTGGAATGCAGAGCAGTGCAAAGGCAAAACTGCACCAGAACAGGATGCGTGCACCTTTACGTGTCTCGATATTCATCAGGCCCAGAAAAACCCACAGTGGCATATTCTCTTTTCTTTCCATTACTTGTCCCTGTTGCCACGCAGAACCCTGTGGCGGCTATCGGTTGCGGTGGCGCGCAAGTGTACCAATAATTTGTCCATTCCATGAAAGCCGTCGGCCGGCGGGTAAATCATAAGCCTTGCTAGATAAAAACCTTATTATAAATAAGATTATATCTATATCGATTCCATAAATATTACCTTCCGGCAATTACAGATCTTTGAAGCGGTGGCGCAACACCTGAGTTACACGCGGGCCTCGGAGG
Organism: Gammaproteobacteria bacterium; assembly: GCA_049664445.1. GTDB lineage: Bacteria > Pseudomonadota > Gammaproteobacteria > UBA9214 > UBA9214 > UBA9214. The sequence goes on along the minus strand of JBATFE010000197.1, from coordinate 2,981 downwards.
CGCTGCACCTGACGCAGCCTGCCGTGTCCATGCAGATCAAGCAGCTGGAACACTCGGTCGGGTTGCCCTTGTTCGAGCAGCTGGGGAAGAAGGTGTTCCTGACCGAGGCCAGCAATGAATTCAGCCGCTACGCCCAGGCCATCACCACACAACTCGATGAACTGGAGCAGGTGGTGAACGAGATGAAGGGCCTGCAGCGCGGCCGCCTGACCATTGCGGTGGCGAGTACCGCCAATTACTTCGCGCCACGCCTGCTGGCCACCTTTCACCAGCAGCACGGTGAGATCACGGTGAGCCTTGATGTGACCAACCGCTAGCAGTTGTTAAAGAGCCTGGTCGAAAATCGCGCCGACCTGGTGATCATGGGACAGCCACCGGCGGAGATGGACCTGGTTGCCGGACGGTTTATGGATAACCCGCTGGTAGTGATTGCACCACCGAATCATCCCCTGGTGTCATGCAGGCATATTCCCCTGGAACGTCTGCCCGAAGAAACGTTTTTGGTACGAGAACAGGGTTCCGGTACCCGCTCCGCGGTGGAACGTTTTTTTGCGGCGAACCGGCTGGCGTTATCCACGGCGATGGAAATGAGCAGTAACGAGGCCATCAAGCAGGGTGTGGAAGCAGGGCTGGGGCTGGGTATCGTGTCGCTGCATACCCTGGGGATGGAGCTGGCATTGAAACGCCTGGGAATACTGGACGCGGTGAATTTTCCGATTATGCGTTACTGGTACATTGTCTATCGCAGCGGCAAGCGGCTGTCACTGGTGGCGCAGGCATTACAGAAATTCGTCAAGGAGGAATCCGCGCAGCTGCTGAAAATGCCCGCGGCGTGACCCGGCATGCTCTCCCGGTCAGGATGAAAATCCGCGTATTTTCAGTCAGATGACCGGACAGCCGCTTCCTGTTGCGTCACGAGGCCGCTGCGATAGCCGTCGAGCTGTGACTTGAGCACGGTGTTCTCCTGGCGGAGATTGTTCACGTGGCGCTGCAGCAGGTCGATGTCCTGGCGTTCCATGAACAGCAGTGCAACACAGACGACCGATACTGCCGTCAGCACAACCAGTGCCAGACACAGGCCGAAGACGGTTTGATGTCTAAAACCCGGCATTGTATTTCATTATTGTAATACCCCCGGTTCACAGTGTAGCGGATCCGGCTGCCCGGAGTGAAGAGGGGTGTGCGAGGCTGGATGCGGATGACTGCCGGCGTGCTGATCTGAGGAGTGTATTTTGACCTGTCACCCTGGAGACGGCCGGGTGCACTGGATGTGGCCGATAGCGGGCCGGCCGCAGTTGCTCGTGAGTCCTAGATCGAGAGTGCGCTGCGGATCTTTGCCGTGGTTTTCAGGGCCTGCTCAACATCTTCGGCAAGGCAATTGATATGCCCCATCTTGCGACCCGGGCGGGCATTCTTTTTGCCGTACAGGTGCAGGTGGGCGCGCGATTCGTTGAGTACATGCTGCCACTGCGGTTCGCCGGCATCCCAGATATCGCCCAGCAGGTTGGTCATGACGACGGGTGACAGCATCAGCGTGTCACCGGGCGGCAGGCCACACATCATGCGTACCTGCTGTTCAAACTGCGACGTGGCGCAGGCATCAACGGTGTAATGTCCGCTGTTGTGCGGCCGTGTGGCTATTTCATTGACGAGCAAGTCGCCCTGCCGGGTACAGAAGAACTCAACGGCAAGGACCCCGCAATAGTCCATTGCATCGGCCAGGCGGGTGGCCATCTCGATGGCTGCCTTGCCAAGGGTGGCATCGATAGCGGCCGGCACGATGGTGGTATCCAGGATGCCATTGACGTGGCGGTTCTCGCCGACCGGGTAGACCGACATCTGGCCGTTGATGCTGCGTGCCAGGATAACGGAGACCTCGTGTTCCAGGTCGACCTTTTCTTCCAGCACGCAGGGAGCGTTACCCAGCTGTTCAAACGCGTTGCGTGCCTCGGCCAGCGTATTGACCTGCACCTGGCCCTTGCCATCGTAGCCGAGGGAGGCGGTTTTCATTATCAGCGGCGCATTCAGGGACTCGATTGCAGCGACGATGTCGGCATCATCGTATATGGCGACAAACGCTGCCGTTGCCAGGCCATGCTCCTGCACGAAGGTCTTTTCACGGATGCGGTCCTGAGCGATACGCAGGGCCTCGGCATTGGGGCGTACCGCGCAGAATTTTTCCAGGTACTCCATGCTCTCGGCGGGGACGTTTTCAAACTCGGTGGTCACGGCTGCACATTCGTCGCCGAGCATTTGCAGGGCGGCATGGTCGCGGTAGTCGGCCTTGATGTGCTGGTCTGCAATCAGACCGGACGGGCTGTGCGGATCCGGGTCGAGTACCACGACGCGGTAACCCATACTGTAGGCTGCCAGTGTGAACATGCGGCCCAGTTGCCCGCCGCCAAGGACACCCAGTGTGGCGTTCGGGAGGATCATGATGCCGGCGGCAGCTGCATATCAAAAACCATCTGTTGCTGGTCCTTGCGGAACTGCTCGAGTCTGGCGGTCAGCGAATCGTCGGCACTGGCCAGGATGCTGGCGGCATACAGTGCCGCGTTGGCCGCGCCGGCCTCACCGATGGCGAAGGTCGCAACCGGCACGCCTTTCGGCATTTGCACGATCGACAGCAGTGAATCCATGCCCTTCAGGTAACGGGACGGCACCGGTACGCCGAGAACCGGCAGGGTGCACTTGGCGGCCAGCATGCCGGGCAGGTGTGCGGCACCCCCGGCACCGGCGATGATGCAGGCAAGACCGCGCTCACGGGCCGTGCCGGCATAGTCAAACAGCAGGTCGGGTGTGCGGTGGGCGGACACGACCCGGGCTTCAAAGGCGATGCCCAGTTTCTCCAGCATATCCGCCGCATGTTGCATCACGTCCCAGTCACTGTTACTGCCCATGACCAGGCCAATGCGAGGTTCTTCGCTCATTGGCTTATCCGCGGTTGTCTAAATGAAAGCAGACCATACTATCATTTTCCC
>JBATFE010000196.1:0-4334 GCA_049664445.1 Gammaproteobacteria bacterium | reverse complement strand
GTGTCGACGTGTATAGAATGCGCAGCCCCAATATAACCGCTGTAACTGACGGAATTTGTATGCCAAATGTACGTGTAAAAGAAAACGAACCCTTTGAGATCGCGATCCGCCGTTTCAAGCGTGCCTGCGAAAAAGCCGGAATTCTGGCCGAAGTCCGTCGCCGTGAATTCTACGAAAAACCCACGCAGGAACGTAAACGCAAAATGGCTGCGGCCGTAAAACGTACCCAGAAAAAGGTTTCCCGCGAACTCGCACGCCGCGTTCGTATGTACTAACTCCCACCCGATACTTCTCGCATGTCCCTCAAGGAACGCATTCAGCAGGACGTGAAGGATGCCATGCGCGCCCGGGAAAAGCAGCGTCTTGCCACCATTCGCCTGATCACCGCCGCCATCAAACAGCGCGAGGTGGATGAACGCATCGAGCTGGATGACGAGCAGGTACTGCTGGTCCTCGACAAGATGTGCAAGCAGCGACGCGAATCGATCAGCCAGTTTGAAAAGGCCGGGCGCGATGACCTGATCGCACAGGAAGTCAGCGAACTGGACATCATCCAGGGCTACCTGCCGGCACAACTCGGTGACGACGAGATTGCCGCACTGATCGATGCCGCCATGGCCGACACTGGTGCCAGTTCCATCAAGGACATGGGCAAGGTCATGGGCCAGCTGAAACCCAAACTGCAGGGCCGCGCGGACATGGGCGCTGTCAGCGCCATGATCAAGGCCAGGCTCGGCTGACGCTTACCCCTAACGCCTGCACTACGGTCAACTGGCCAGGCGCCGGCGTTCCAAAGCGGCAACCGACCTTGTCCTGATCCGCACGGCCGGCTCAACACGCCGCTTTCCTTCCCGCGCCGTCCCTTCTACCCTATTGCATATGGCCGGCCGCATTCCGCAATCGTTTATCGACGAGTTACTCAACCGCACCGATATCGTTGAGGTCATCGATACGCGCGTACCTCTGAAGAAGGCCGGTCGCGAATACAAGGCGTGCTGCCCGTTCCACGGTGAAAAGACGCCCTCGTTTACCGTCAGTCAGGTAAAGCAGTTCTATCACTGTTTTGGCTGTGGTGAACACGGCACGGCCATTACCTTCCTGATGGATTACGAACACATGGAGTTCGTCGAGGCCATCGAGGAACTGGCGCGCCGCGCCGGTCTCGAGGTGCCGCGTGAAGCCGGCATCGAGCCACATGCACCCTCAACGCTGCCGCACTACGCCTTGCTGGAACGCGTCTCCGAATACTACCAGGCACAATTGCGCGAACACCCGCAGGCCGGCCGCGCGGTGGCTTACCTGAAAAACAGGGGACTGAGTGGTGATGTTGCCGCCCGCTTCCATATCGGCTATGCACCCCCCGGCTGGGAAAACCTCGCCGCTGCGCTGGGTGCAGATAACAGCGGGCAGCAGTTGTTACTGGAGCTTGGACTGACCATCAAGCGCGACGATGGTAACGGCGCCTATGATCGCTTCCGTGACCGTATCCAGTTTCCCATACACGACCGGCGTGGCCGCACCATCGGCTTTGGCGGCCGCGTTCTGGACGATGGCACACCCAAGTACCTGAACAGCCCCGAGTCACCGGTGTTCCACAAGGGCAAGGAACTCTATGGATTATATGAAGCACGCAAGGCCGTGCGCCATCTCGAACGTATTCTGGTGGTGGAAGGCTACATGGACGTGGTGGCGCTGGCACAATTCGATATCAACTACACCGTGGCAACACTGGGCACAGCCACGACACACGAGCACCTGGAACAGTTGTTTCGTGCCGTGCCGGAAGTCGTCTTTTGTTTTGATGGCGACCGCGCCGGTCGTGAGGCCGCCTGGCGTGCTCTCGTTAACACCCTGCCGGTACTGCGCGACGGGCGCGAAGCACGCTTCCTGTTTTTGCCGGACGGCGAGGATCCCGATTCGCTGGTAAGAAAGATTGGCCGGGATGCCTTTGAGAAAACCATCGAAACAGCCGCGCACCTGTCGGATTTCTTCTTCGAGCGCCTCGCCAGTCAACTTGATATCAGCAGCATTGATGGCCGTGCACGCCTGGTGACGCTGGCAAAGCCGCTGTTGTCCAGCCTGCCTGACAGCATGTTCAGGCAGCTGATGGTCGAACGCCTGGCTGAACTGGCCCATACATCGAGCGCACGTATCGATGACCGGCTGGGGGCAACGCAAGGCGGAGACAATCCAGAGCCCCCGCCAGTGCTGGCCTCGAAATCGCGCGCGGCACAGCGCTCCGGACACAAGAGCCCGGTGCGACAGGCGATTGAACTGCTGCTCTACCAGCCGTCACTGGCCTCTGAAATCATGCTGCCCGCGCAATTCAGCCAGTGCAGCCAGCCGGGCGTATCCTTACTGATTGAAATAATTGAATTAATTCAGAAACAACCGGAACTCAACACCGCGGCATTACTGGAACACTGGCGCGACCATGAGGAGGCTCGCTATCTAACCCGGCTGGCCTGCTGGGCGCCCCCCGTGGACGACCTGGAGCTGGCGGCAGACCTGCAGGGCAACATCAACGAGATAAAGCGCCAACATATTGAAAACAGGATAGATTATCTTGATTCAGAACAGAAACTGCGCACCCTCAGCAGTGCAGAAAAACAGGAATATGGCGAATTGCTGTTACAGAGTCATGCCGCGCGTCAGCGCTGATGGCCAACCCGGTATCCAGGCAGCCCTCTTGTTTACTAATTGGCTAGCCGCAATATACTGGTTTATACTGGTCGATTAATTTCGCACCCCTCTTGATTATTTTTGTGGGCAATCGATTTGCCCGTGGATGACTATGGACAAGAACCAACAATCACGACTGAAACTTCTGATCGAAAAGGGCAAGGAGCAGGGCTTCCTGACCTACGCCGAAGTCAATGACCATCTGCCGGAAGACATTGTCGATCCACAGCAGATTGAAGACATCATCGGCATGATCAACGATATGGGAATCCTGGTGCACGAAGTGGCGCCGGACAGTGACTCCCTGCTGCTGGCCAGCACCAAGAATTCTGCCGACGAAGATGCGGCGGAAGAAGCCGCCGCCAACCTGGTGACCGTTGACAGCGAATTCGGTCGGACCACAGATCCGGTTCGCATGTACATGCGCGAAATGGGCACGGTTGAACTGCTCACCCGTGAAGGCGAGATCGTTATCGCCAAGCGCATTGAGGATGGCCTCAACCAGGTGTTGCTGGCACTGGCCTCCTACCCCGAGACAGCGGCCACCCTGCTACGCGGCTATGAGCGCGTCAAGTCCGAGGAGATGCGCCTCACCGAGCTGATTTCGGGCTTTATTGACCCCAATGCCGAGGAACCCGAGATACCGGCACCTGCACAGCTACAGGCAACAACCAGCAGCAAGGATGACGATGACGATTCGGATGACGATAACCTGGAAGTGGTTGATACCGGTCCAGACCCGGAAGAAGCGAAAGAACGCTTTGCGGAGATGCAGAAGATTTACAATCAACTGGTCGCGGCGCATGAGAAGGGCGGCAATAATGCTGCACGCATCAAGAAGCTTCGCGTGCAGCTCTCGGAAGAGATCGGCATGCTCAAGCTGGTTCCACGCATCGTTGATATCCTGACCACCAACCTGCGCCATGCCATATCGCGTATACGTACCAATGAGCGCAATGTCATGGACATCTGCGTCAACAACGCCGGCATGCCACGCAAGGATTTCATTACGTCATTCCCGAATAACGAGACCGACCTCGGCTGGGTTGACGCACAGGCGACCGGCGGGCACAAATACTCTGCCGCGCTTGCCCAGTACAAGGACGAGATACAGCGTGCGCAGAACAAGTTGATTGCACTGCAGGGCAATGCACACCTGAGCATCCCGGAAATCAAGGACATCAACCGTCGCATGTCCATTGGCGAGGCCAAGGCACGGCGCGCGAAGAAGGAAATGGTAGAGGCCAACCTGCGGCTTGTGATATCGATAGCAAAGAAATACACCAACCGCGGACTGCAGTTTCTGGACCTGATTCAGGAAGGCAATATCGGCCTGATGAAGGCAGTGGACAAGTTTGAATACCGTCGCGGCTACAAGTTCTCGACTTATGCAACCTGGTGGATCCGCCAGGCGATTACCCGCTCGATTGCCGACCAGGCACGCACCATCCGTATTCCGGTGCACATGATCGAGACCATCAACAAGCTCAACCGTATCTCCCGGCAGATGCTGCAGGAGATCGGGCGCGAACCGACACCGGAAGAACTGGCAGAGCGCATGGATATGCCGGAAGACAAGGTTCGCAAGGTACTCAAGATCGCGAAGGAACCGATCTCCATGGAAACACCCATTGGCGACGATGAAGATTCGC
>JBATFE010000195.1:0-2191 GCA_049664445.1 Gammaproteobacteria bacterium | reverse complement strand
TCCTGCGAGAGGCCCGATATCTTGTTGTAGGCGCCCCGACATTTGAAGGAGTGCACCGCTTGCAGGTCCTCGCGTTTCATCCATACCCGGTTTCCCAGGCGCGACGACAGGCGCGTGGCCTGCTGCAGCGGCGTTACCTGCGCGACGTCATAGACGCGCGAGCCCAGTATCTTCTTCATATAGCGTTCTAGCATGTCGGGTACAGTACCAGTTCATTAATTCGCTGACGAGAGGCAAGTGGCCGGTATCTGGCAGAGGACAGCGGCTAGCTGCTATTATCGACACCCATCATAATGAGGGCACAGCGCATGACACAGGATGAAATGAAAAAGATGGTCGCCGAAGCGGCACTGGAATATGTCGAAGCCGGCACGATTATCGGCGTCGGCACCGGTTCCACCGCAAACCACTTTATAGACAGCCTGGCCACTATCAAGCACAAGATCGATGGCACGGTAGCCAGTTCCAATGCAAGTGCGGAACGCCTTGAGGCACATGGTATCCCGGTACTCGACCTGAACTCCGTCGATGAATTATCGGTCTATGTCGATGGCGCCGATGAAAGCAACCATTACCTGCACCTCATCAAGGGCGGCGGCGGTGCACTGACCCGGGAAAAGATTGTCGCCGCCTGCAGCCGCAAGTTCATCTGCATTGCCGACGACAGCAAGCTGGTTGATGTGCTGGGCAAATTCCCGCTGCCCGTAGAAGTCATCCCGATGGCGCGCAGCATGGTGGCCAGGGAACTGGTCAGGCGCGGCGGCCAACCTGTCTACCGGCAGGGATTTATCACGGACAATGGCAACGTCATTCTCGATGTGCACAACCTGGAGATCATGGAACCGGTAAAACTGGAACAGGAACTCAATGACATCCCCGGCATTGTCACCGTCGGCCTGTTTGCCATCCGACCTGCGGATGTGTTGCTGCTGGGCAGCGAGGAAGGGGTGCGGACGCTGACATAGTCAGATCTGTTCGCGAACGCGGTCCGCCCCTGCAAGTGTATCCAGCCGTGTAGGAGCGTCGTCCCCGGCGCGATTGTTTTTTTTATGCCCCGAATCGCGGCGCGGACGCCGCTCCTGCAGGTGTATCTACGGGTGCAGCTGGGCTTTGTTATTGCCTGGAGCCTGATAGGGTACAAGCGCGATAACCATTACTCGCTTTCTTCTCCGCCACTCCCCAGCAACCAGAAACGCACGCTGGCATCATCACTGGTCGTCGCCAGGTATCGGCCATCCGCAGAGACGGCGATATCCGCGCCACACAGGTCATGCCGCTGGAAGCGGCGTCGTACCTCGCCACTCTCTGCGTCCAGAAAATACACAGAACTGTCTGTCTGGCGGCTGATGCTTGCCAGCTCGTTGCCGTCATCAATGTATTGTATGGATTTTATGATGCCGTAATGCTCGGTGGCGATCGTCGTTAACGTCCCGTCAGCAAGGTTCCATCGATAGAGGCGGAACCAGCTACCACCGGACAACGTCTTCCCGTCTGGCGAAAACGCCAGCGTCCAGGCATCGGCGGGTGGCGCATCGAGTTGCCGGGGCATTGCTCCCTCAGACCATAGCACCACGCTACCGTCGCTACTGCTGGAGGCATAGCGTGCGGCACCCGGAGCAATGGCAACCGCCTTGACCGCACCCCGGTGCAACTGCTGTTCCTGCAACAGCGTAAAGTCTGTCGCCTTCCAGAGCCGCACCGAGCCGTCAGCGTGCCCGGTAAGCAACCGGTCAGCACTGCTATCCGCAACCATATGCGTGATCGCTGCCGGTGTCTCGAGCTGTTCAAGCAATTGACCATCGACGGCACGCCTTGCCAACACACCGTCATATCCGGCGGTGACGATCTCGTGGTCTGCAGCAACGAAGGCAATGCCATTGACAGAATCGTCGTGCGCATGCCAGTGACGGACCTCCCGGCCCTGCGGCAGTTGCCACAAACGCAGCGTACCTTCCCAGCCACCCGATGCCACCAGGTCACCGGACTGGCTGAACGCCACCACGCTGCCACCACTGTGCGCCCATTTGTTAATCACAACAGGAGGCTCTTCCTTGTGAAGAACGCTGCAGGCTGTTAGCAGCAGCTGCACCGCCACTACGAGCACAAGGAACACGCAAGCATGTTTCCTGTCACCGTTAGAATATGCCTTTCTATGTGTCATGAATCAGCCAGCCGTTCTTCAGTATTTAGC
>JBATFE010000194.1:0-9055 GCA_049664445.1 Gammaproteobacteria bacterium | reverse complement strand
GTTAACTGGCCCGCTGCATTGGCGACATAGACATAAAACTTCATGCCGCGCCGGATCCGCTTGATACGCTTCACCGCCTCCCGAACGGACAGTTCCTCCGGTACGCTTGCCAGCGGTGCTTCCATGAGAGCGCCGGCGGTACCCTCGGAATAGGGGAGCAGTCGCCTTAACGAGGCTGCCTGCTCCGGTCGTAACACACTCAGTAACGACTCGCGTGTTTCCCGATCGAGTTGACGTAACAGCATAATCTGGAGATCGGTGAGCAACAGGCTGAATATCTGGCCCGCCGCCTGTGCTTCAATGGTGCTGAGACAGCTTGCGGCAAAGCCCGGCGAGAAATGCTCGATGACGGTCTTTGCCGTGAGCGGATTGGCGACCGCCAGGTATTGCGCGGCGCTTTCTGCGGGAAAGTCTTCAAGTACACGCGCCGCAGCAGCGGGCTGGCTTCTCAGAAAGGTTGCACCGAGACGGGAATGCGGGTTCATGGGGTATCGGTTCTGGAGAGATGCACCGATTCCTGTTCACTGAAGCGCTTTGCCGGGATCAACGTCTGTCCCTCATGCGTCTCGAGGATCACGTTTGCCCGGCTAATGCGCAGTATTTTTCCCTCGAGTTGGCCGATCCGTACGGTGTCGCCCGGGCTGTATACCTGCGCGATCGACTGCGCGGCCAACAGATTCGCGATGGTGGTCCTCGCGCCCAGGGAGAAGGCCAGAGCGATCGCCCCGAACAACACCCCGAAGAGTATGGCGACCAGGGCGACCAGCAGGGTGTTATCAATACCGATCTGTCCTGCGGCGACAGAAATCACGATCAGCAGCACCAGTATCTGGCCCAGGCGTCCAAGTATGTCACCCTGCTCGATACCCATGCCGGTGCTGCTGCGCCGGATGACGGCCCGTGTGGCCTCGGCAAGCCACAAGCCAATGAACAATATCAGCAGTCCTGCGAACAGGCGCGGCAGGTAGGCGGTGACGCTGCCGAGAAGACTCGAAATGACCTTCAGTTCGAGCACCTCGGAGGCCGCAAACACAAAGAACAGCAGCACCACCCAGAAGACGATGCGGCTGGCAATCGCGGGCGCCGCACTGTAGGCACGTGGTTGCTGCACACGGGTGTCCATTGGCCGGGTGTGCGCGAGTCGAACAACCGTCTTCTCGGCAAGTTTCTTTGTTGCGTAGCGCAACAGCCGCGCAACACCCCAGCCGACCAGCAACAGTACCACGGCCCCCAGAACGGCCGGCAGATATTCGAGAATCTGTATGGCGACCCGGCTGACGGAGTCGGTCAGGTTGGCGGTCCACTCCTGGATTTCTACAATCGGATTCTGGGGTTCCATAATGCGGCCATCATAGGACGCAGAAACTATTGTCGCAATACATGTCTGCATGCCCGGGTATCCATTTGGCCACCGTAATGACTGGTCCGGGGCTGTGCCGTTCGCACTGGCAAGAGATCATCGGTTAAGATAGCGCAGGTGACGCCAGCGGAGGCTTAGCAGCGTGATTATAAAGCAACCATTTAGCTGTTATTTTCGGGTTCACGGAGCGCGCCCTGGATCGATTCATTCAATCAAGCGCAAGAGTCGAAGTGATATTCTTTAGAATACAGAGGCAAGTATGGATTTCGAGCAATTAAGTCAGTACGAGATTGAAGATGTCCTTCAGTTTGTTGAGATAGAGCACGGCTTTACCTATATCGAAATCAACAATGCCAGGGCCCATGCCACGATATCGACCTATGCAGGACAGGTGCTGTCTTACCGGCCGAAGGGCCAGGAAACCGATTTGCTGTTTGTCAGTGACAGGGCTTACTACGAGGACGGCAAGGCAATCAAGGGCGGTATTCCGGTTTGCTGGCCCTGGTTCGGTCCGGATCCTGACGTCGAGGGCAGGCCTGCGCATGGTTTTGTGCGTAACCGCCCGTGGCAGGTAACTGCCAGCGAGTCGCTCGCGGATGGTTCAACCAGGGTGGTCATGAGCCTGACCGACAGTGACGACACACGTAGCATCTGGCCATACCCATTCAGGCTCAGCATTGAAATAACCGTCGGGGATTCACTCAAGGTTGAGTTGCTTACGCATAACAGCGGTGATGAAAGCATCACAATCAGTCAGGCGTTGCACACCTATTTCCGGGTGGGCGATATCGGCAAGGTAAGGGTGCTGGGGCTCGAGGGGGTTGACTATATCGACAAGATCGATGCTTCCGCCCGCAAAACACAATCGGGGCCGGTAATGATTGATGGCGAAGTCGATCGTATCTACACGGGTGTAGCGGCTGAACTGGTGATCGATGATGCATCGCTCGGTCGCAGGATCCACATCACGTCCAAAGGAAGCAGCACCGCCGTGGTATGGAATCCCTGGGCTGAAACAGCCGCATCGATGGCGGACCTTGATGACGATGATTACCGCAATATGATCTGTGTTGAAAGCGCCAATGCCGGCCCCGAGACAGCAGTAATACCTGCAGGCAGCGAGTATCGACTTGCGGCGGAATATACCATTGAGAGCCAGGATCAGGACCTTGACGCAGCCTGAGTCACCAGCGCGCGACATTGCCTTGATATGCCTGCCTCAGGGCTTTAGTGCACAGGGGTAATAAAAGTGACAAGAAAAGATCCCTTGCCGCGGGTTGGCTGGCGTGAATGGGTCAGCCTGCCGCAACTGGGCATTGCTCGAATCAAGGCCAAAATCGATACCGGTGCCCGCACCTCTGCCTTGCATGCCTTTTACCTGGAACCCTTCGAACGGGAAGGTGTCACCTGGGTCCGCTTTGGTGTGCATCCGAAACAGGGCCGGGATGACCGCGTCGTTGATTGCGAGGCGCCAGTCCATGACCAGCGGCTGGTGACGGATTCAGGCGGGCATACCGAGGAACGCTACGTCATCAGGACACGCATTCAACTGGTGGAGATGCGCTGGATGGTTGAACTGACGCTGACCAATCGGGATACCATGCGCTTTCGCATGCTGCTCGGACGTACCGCACTGAACGACCGCTTTCTTGTTGATCCGGCTGCATCCTATCCAATGAGTAAACCTGACCACGGCAACAAGTCACCAGGGAGATAATGTATGAGAATTGCGATCCTGTCCCGTAATGCAAAGCTGTATTCGACCCGTCGTCTGGTCGAGGCCGCACAGAAACGGGGTCATGAGATTCGGGTGCTCGACACACTGAAGTGCTACATGGATATTGCTTCGATGCGACCCAGTGTGCACTATAAGGGCGAGCAACTGGAATCCTTTGATGCGGTGATACCGCGAATCGGTGCCTCCATCACATTCTATGGTGCAGCCGTGTTGCGGCAGTTCGAGATGATGGGGGCCTACCCGGCGAACGAATCGGTTGCACTGACCCGTTCCCGCGACAAGTTGCGGTCTCTGCAGATCATGGCACGCGCGGGAATTGGCTTGCCGCTAACGGGTTTTGCCAGTTTGCCGGATAGCACCAAGGACCTTATCAAGCTCGTCGGCGGTGCACCACTGGTTGTTAAATTGCTCGAAGGGACACAGGGTAAAGGGGTGGTCCTGGCAGAAACACAAAAGGCGGCGGAAAGTCTCATTGATGCCTTCCGCGAACTCGATGCCAATTTTCTGGTGCAGGAATTCATCAAGGAAGCCGGCGGTGCCGATATCCGTGCCCTGGTTATCGGGGACAAGGTGGTCGCCGCCATGCAGCGCCAGGCAAAGGAAGGCGAATTCCGTTCCAACCTGCATCGCGGCGGGACGGCTACACTCATCAGGTTGACGCCGGAGGAACGCTCGACCGCCGTGCGTGCGGCACGCAAGATGGGGTTGAACGTGTCTGGTGTGGATATACTGCGTTCCAATCACGGGCCTGTGGTAATGGAGGTAAACTCCTCACCGGGCTTGCGCGGTATCGAAGAGGCGACGGGCAAGGATGTTGCCGACCTGGTCATCCAGTTCATCGAGAAAAACGCCAAGCCACACTCTACGCGTACACGGGGCAAGGGGTGAGATGAACGGGCCTATTCTCATTGGTGATGTCGAGGTTGCGCCCGGCACTCGCAAGATCGTCAATCTACCTGTAGCGCGTCTCTATACACATACCGATCTCTACATGCCGGTGGAAGTGGTCAACGGCCGCCATGACGGGCCCCGCTTGTTTGTCAGCGCGGCTATCCATGGTGATGAGCTGAACGGCGTCGAGATCATCCGGCGACTGCTGCGGCATTCCTCGCTGAAGCGTCTGCACGGTGCCTTGATCGCCGTCCCCGTCGTCAATGTCCATGGCCTGTTACATCGTTCCCGCTACCTGCCGGACCGGCGTGACCTCAACCGCAGTTTTCCCGGCAGCGATCGCGGTTCACTGGCGGCACGGATCGCGAGTCTGTTCATGCGCGAAATCGTTGCCAATTGTACCCATGGCATCGATCTCCATACCGGGGCGATTTACCGGGACAACCTGCCGCAGGTGCGCGCCGATCTTAATGACCCGGCTACGCGCTTGCTGGCCGAGGCATTCGGGACACCTGTCCTGATCAATGCGGATCTCCGCGATGGTTCACTGCGGGAAGCCGCTGCGGAGTCGGGTATCCCGATGCTGCTTTATGAGGCCGGGGAAGCGCTGCGCTTTGACGAGGTCGCGATCAGGGTGGGTCTGCGTGGCGTGCTCCGAGTCATGCGTTCACTGGATATGATCCCAAAGGTGAAGCGCAAGGGGCCGCGGGTGCAACCGGTTATTGCCCGGAGTTCCACCTGGGTTCGGGCATCCGAAAGCGGGATCTTGTGGTCCGGTCACAAACTGGGGGCACGTGTGTCGAAAGGCGATGTCATCGGGCGTATTGCTGCACCGCTGATGCATTCGGAGCATGTTGTGACGGCACCCGTTGACGGCATTCTTATCGGACGCACGCATTTGCCACTGGTCTTTGAGGGTGAGGCCCTGTTTCATATTGCACGTTTCAAGGGTGTTGAGTCTGTCGCCGAGCAGGTGGAGGCGCTGCACCAGGATCTGGAACCTTCGCCACTTCTCAATGGTGAACCGGAATGAGAGGCAGATTGCGCGTTGTGCATGCATCTGGCGGCGTGTGACTGATCCCGTGTCAGCAAGCAGAAGCATTTTTCTGGTGGATGATGATGTGGCGGTCTGCCATGCGCTATCGGTATTTCTGAAAGCCTGTGGTTTCACCGTGAGAACGTTTTCCTGTGCCGAGGATTTCCTCGCGGCAGCAGCAGGTGTGAGGGAGGGTGTGCTGCTGCTGGACCAGCGGATGACCGGGATGTCCGGGCTGGACCTGCAGACTGAACTCGACAGGCGCCGCATTGGCCTGCCTGTTATCTTCATTACCGGTCACGGGGACGTGCGGATGTCGGTGCGGGCCCTGAAGGCCGGTGCAGTCGACTTTCTTGAAAAACCGTTTAGCAACGAGGACCTGCTGGCGAGCATCAGGGAGGCCTTCTTGCATTCCGATGAGCATAAAAAACACCGTGACGCGACGGCAGAGATGAGGCGACGCTATGCCAGCCTCACGGAACGCGAACGGGAAGTCATGCGTCATGTTGTTGCCGGTCTGTCGAACAGGCACCTGGCGGAACGACTGGGCGTCAGTGACCGCACCATTGAAGTGCACCGTTCCAGGGGGATGAAAAAGATGGGGGCCGATTCACTCCCTGACCTGGTCCGGAAATATGCCCTGTGCCAGGAGATCGATCCGAAGCTATCCCGGTGACCCCGCACAAAAATAACGGCAACCGGCAAGCGGTTGCCGTCGAGGAGTCATCATGATATGCAAAAAACAACAGTTACAATGTAGTACAGGCATGTCTTGATTACTATTGTGGAAACTACTGACAAACAGGTACCGGCAGGCAGGGGATATCATCTCAAGGAAGGGGGATGCGGGTGACGCCGGCTACCCGGGTGGGGGAATAAGCGCGCCTTCAGTGTTATGCGAACACCACTTGCGGCGTATTGTCGAAATCCTTTGCCAGGGTCTCGATAGTGATGCGCATGATTTCCCGGAACACCTTGTCCCGTTCGCTATTGATGACAATCGGTATATTGGCATGGTCGGCCTCGGACAGCAGATAGGACTGCAATCGCCAGATTTCATCAAAATGTTTCAGGTATCGATCGCCGCGACGCTGTGGCGCAGCGGTACCCCGGCCACGTATCCTGCGCTGCAGCTGTTTGCGCTTGAGCACGCCCAGCATGATGGGCATAACGATTGCGTCGTTGATATTTGACAGTTTTTCCAGTACGGCAGGGTGGATATGGACCCCCTCCAGGATCAGCGATACCCGCTCACGCAGGGCACGCTGGATCACGGCTTCGATGGCGACGGCGAGCAGGTCCGCCTGGCTACGGTAACCATTCACCAGCAGCGTATCCGATACCACATCACCGGACTCCGGTTTGCCTGGCAGTGCCGTCCAGGCGGTAAACGATGAAGTATGCAGCACCGGCATCAGCTCGCTGGGCATCATGATGCGCATGACCTCGCGCAGCATGTCGGTAGACTGGGTGCGTACAATATCCAGACGGTTCGCCAGCGTGGTGGCGATGGTGCTTTTTCCACAGCCGGCTGTACCGCCGATAAGGAAGATCAACGGTCTGCCGCTGTTGACGAAATCACGCCATACCAGCCAGCGGTGGGCGACTGCGGGACCGAGTTCACTTGACTGTCGCAGGTAGCGGTAGGTCAGCTCGCCGAGGCGCCTGGATGTCATGATTTCTATACGCCGGTCAACCAGATGCTTGTAGACCGTGGCCACAACATCCATAGCCTCTTCGCTGCTGAGGCCGATGGTTTCAAGACACTGCTGGTATTCGAGTCTGGAAAACTGGTTGAGCTGGCCATCGCGCTGTTCTATCTGGATGGCAAAGGTTTTCTTCTGTTTCTCGTAGCGGGTAATGACATCCTGTCCGGAGCGGGTCTTGAGCTGTTTAAGAACCCGCTGGCGGAGTGCGTCAGTGGTTATCAGCGATGCTTCATCCAGCTCATGGCGAATCTCTGTTGCCAGGTCGTAGGCGCTATCAAATGGCAGTCCGGCATCCTGCAGGGAACGAATCAGGATGCCACGCAGGAACGGAACGCGCGTATTGTCTTCCTGGTCTTCAACGAATATCTTTGCCATAGGTTATCCTTGCTACCAGCGTACCTTCTCTGTAGCTTGCGAGCAGGCATTGTAGGATAATAACTTTTTTTTCAATTCCAGTGTAAGTCACCGCGACTGGATCAGGTCGAATATCAGGAGATGCACATGTTCAGAACAGCCGAGCTTGGGCAGAAGGTTGCGAAAAGCGAATACAATCAGCGCGAGCCGATACTGCGGCAGACCTTGCTCGAGGTGCAGGCAAATCTCAGGGTTAGCAGCGATTTTCCGGTCATCATCCTCTTTGGTGGTGTCGATGGCGGCGGCAAGGGAGAGACTGTTAATATTCTCAATGAGTGGCTGGATCCACGCTGGCTGATGACACGGGCCTATGACGAGCCTTCCGATGAAGAACGTGACCGGCCGGAATACTGGCGTTTCTGGCGTGATTTGCCGCCAAAGGGTCGCATCGGCCTGTTCCTGAGTTCCTGGTATTCACAGCCGATATTACGCCGGGTGTATGAAAAAGATAATCAGGCAGCCTTCGATGACCGGCTGGACCGCATCCTGGCTTTCGAGAAGGCCCTTGCCGATGACGGCGCGCTGATCCTGAAGTTCTGGATGCACCTCAGCCATGACGCCCAGAAAAGACGCCTGAAGAAACTTGAAAAGGATCCGCTGACGAGCTGGCGAGTCACGCAACAGGATTGGGACCACTGGGAAATTTATGACCGCTTCGAGTCGGCGGCAGAGCGCACCATTATGCGTACCAGTACCGGCACGGCGCCGTGGACCATTATCGAGGGCCTGGACCCGAACTATCGCAGTCTGACGGTCGGGGGTATTGTGCAAAAAGAGATCAGCCGGCATCTCGAGGTGATCAGCAAGAAGAAATTGCTGCAGAAGGAGCTGCAAGCACGGCTCACGGCAACTGCGCTGGAGATACAGGACGCGGATGCTGGATCATCTGACGCTGAGGTGGATGACGCGGCCACGGTACTCACCCCCCTGCCGGGTGCAACGCTACTGTCGAGTCTGGACATGTCGCTGGAATTAAAAAAATCCGACTACAAGAAACAGCTAAAGGAATGCCAGGCGCGGCTCAACCAGCTGCATCGCAAGGCACTGAAGAAAAAGATTTCCACCATTCTGCTGTTCGAGGGGCCTGATGCCGCCGGCAAGGGCGGGGCGATACGCCGCATCACCGCAGCGCTGGATGCACGCCACTACCAGGTCATACCGATTGCTGCCCCCACGGATGAAGAACGGGCGCATCATTATTTGTGGCGTTTCTGGCGCCACCTGTCCCGCGCCGGGCGTATCAATATTTTCGACCGCAGCTGGTACGGGCGCGTGCTGGTGGAGCGCGTTGAGGGATTTGCCACCGAGGCGGAATGGAAACGCGCCTTCGCCGAGATCAACGAGTTCGAGGAACAGTTGACGGAGCACGGCATCCTGCTGCTGAAATACTGGGTGCATATCACCAAGGACGAGCAGCTGGAACGTTTCACGGCACGCGAGCAGACCCCCCACAAGCGCTGGAAACTGACCGAGGAAGACTGGCGCAACCGCGAAAAATGGGATGACTACGAAATGGCAGTGAATGATATCGTCGAACACACCAGCACGCATACCGCACCCTGGGTGCTGGTGGAGGGTAACGACAAGCGCTTCTCGCGTATCAAGGTGATCAGCACCTTCTGTGACCGCCTCGAAGCGATGCTTGAAGTTAAATAAGTAGTCGTTTACCTGCATCGTAGCGCTCTGCTGCGGCTGGATTTCAGTCGCTGCCTGCTGTCTTCCCCGGGGAGATGTTTACGGGATGTGTGCAGGCATAAAAGTGCTGCCGTTCTCCAGGCTGTCGAGGACAGCATTTTCACTGAGGATGGTCAGCAGATTATCCACCCGGGCATGCAGGTCGCCGACGAGTATTGGCGTGATATTTTCCGGCAATTCAAGGACGCCACCGGGGTTGCCCAGGCTATCGC
>JBATFE010000193.1:0-4127 GCA_049664445.1 Gammaproteobacteria bacterium | reverse complement strand
GGCCTATGCCTATGCCATGGCGGCGGAAAGCTGGGCCTACGTGATTTTGCGGCGTGATCGCGATGACTCAAAACATGACTCGCTGGACGAGGACTGGTCCACCGCGCTGCCACCGATTCCGGTGGAGGGCGGTTTCGTGAATGGCCGCATTGAAGACCTGCAGGGACGCTTTAATGTGAACAACCTGTCCAGTGCTGGCGGCGAGGTCAATACGATTCAACTGGATTACTACAAGCGCCTGCTGGAGATCCTCGACCTGGAACCGGCACTGGCACCGGCCCTGCAGGACTGGATCGACCCCGATATCAATGCCACCTTCCCGGATGGCGCCGAGGATGATGAATATTTACTGGCCGACCTGCCTTACCGGGCAGCGAACCGGCCGCTGGTCTATATCAGTGAACTGCGTCTCGTCAAGGGCTATACACCCGAGGTGCTGGCGCTGCTCGAGCCCCATGTCACCGCCTTGCCGGTATCGACGAGCATAAATATCAACACCGCAACACCGCTGGTGCTGCAGGCGCTGCATGCTGATATCGAGGAGAGCGATGTCGAGCAACTGCTAGAGGCGCGTGATGCTGAGGCTGATGGAGAGCCCTTTACCGACAAGAAGGCGTTCCTCGCCCAGGACGCACTGGCCGGGCTTGAGCTGCTTGTCGATGTGGATGTTAAAAGCGACTGGTTCAATGTGCAGACCGATGTCAGTGTGGGGCGCGGCATTGCGCGACTGGAGAGCAGGATGGTGCGCGGCGAAAACAAGCTGCAGGTGGTTTCCAGGATCCGCACCGGTAAACGTATTCTGCCTGAGGAAGAATAGCCGTGTATCACCTGCGCCACAGCGACTTTTCAGGTAGGATATCGGGCATCTTGGGACAAGGGTTGAAGTATGCGTAACACACTGTTACTTAGGAAAGATCCCGGTAACGGGTCTGTCTGGCGCTGGCTAAAGCTGGACAGTGAGGGACAGCCACAGGGAAGCATCCACGCCGGCGCGCTGGCAGATGCGGCCAGTGAGGCATCAGGCCAGCGTGTCGTGGTGCTGGTATCCGGGGCGGATGGACTGTTGACCCGTGTCAGTATCCCGATCCGCGGCCGGCAGCGGCTGTTGCGTGCGGTGCCCTATGCACTCGAGGAACAGCTCTCGGAAGAAGTGGACAACCTGCACTTCGCCGTGGGCACGACGCAAGAAGACGGCGCCTGGCCGGTCGCCGTGATCAGCAAGCAGTTCATGGACGCGCTGACGGCAGACTTTCTGGAAGCCGGTCTCGATGTTCAGCAGGTGATACCCGAAGTCCTGGCACTCCCCTATAACGGTGATGAAACCAGCGTGCTGGTCGAGAACGACGTGGCGCTGGTACGCACCGGCAACAGTTCCGGATTCGCGGTTGACAGCGATAACCTCGGCCTCATGCTGGCCGCCCGCATGGCAGATGAAGAGGCGACGTTGCCACCCTTGCACCTGTTCGTGCGCGAGGACGAACTGCGCCCGGATACGGCAGACTATATCGGCGAGACGCGTGTGGAAGCGTTCGCCGGTGATCCGCTGAACGTTTTTGCACGGGGGCTGGATGCCAGCGCGATCAACCTGCTGCAGGGGGCCTACAGCCGTTCCGGAGACTGGGCCAGACTGCTGCGACCGTGGCGGGCCACGGCTGCCTTGCTGGTCGCCGGCATCATCATCAGTAACGTCGCAATGGGTATCGATTACTTCCGGCTGTCCCGCGAGAGTGAACAGCTGCGCGCACAGATCGAGCAGACCTTCAGGGATGCGTTGCCGGAGACGCGGCGCATTGTTAATCCACGTATCCAGATGCAGCAGCAGCTTGATGCCTTGCAGCGCCGGCAGGGTACAGGCGGAGGATTCCTGAGCCTGCTCAGCCAGTCGGGTTCGGTGTTGAAAGGCATGCAGGGTGTACAGGTCAGTGGTGCTACATTTCGCGCCGGGCGACTGGATGTCGATCTCACTGTGAACAATCTGCAATTGCTGGACGAGTTGAAACAGGCGTTAATGGAAAATGGCAGGTTATCGGTTGAAATCCAGTCGGCGACTACCGGGCAGGACCAGCGCGTGCAGAGCCGTCTGCGCATCGAGGGGGTGGGCACATGAAGGCCTGGTTTTACAGTCTGGAAGCACGCGAGCGCTTGATGGTGGCTGCTGGAGCCGCTCTGCTGCTGCTGTTTTTGCTTTACGTGCTGGTGTGGTCGCCGATTCATTCCGCTTATGACGCACTCAGGAACAGCGTCGAGGAACAACGCACGACCGCCGTGTGGATGCGTGAAAGTGCACAGACACTGGCAAGCCTGAAACGTAACAGCGGCAGAGCCGCACAGGGTCTGGGTGGCAAATCGTTGCTGTCGGTTGCCGACAGCACGGCGCGCGCCGGCGGCCTTGGTCCGGCGTTGAAACGGGTCGAGCCGGAAGGCAGCAACAGCGTACGTGTCTGGCTGGACGGCGCGCCATTCGATGTGCTGGTCAAGTGGCTGGGCACACTGAGTATCATCCATGGCGTCAGCGCCGACAGCGCAACCCTGGAGCGCACCGATGCCGCGGGGCGGGTCAACGCGCGATTGACCCTGCAGGCTACGCAATAGTGACACGGGTCTGGCGGCTGGTTGCGCTGGGTGTCGGCGCGTATCTGCTGGTGCTGGTTACCACCTTTCCGGCCGAGCGTGTCAGCACGATGTTGCAGGACCAGGTTGCCGATCTGTCACTGCACGGGGTATCCGGCTCCGCCTTCTCCGGGCAGGCCGCACAGGTGGTCTACCAGGGACTGGATCTCGGTCCGGTACAGTGGCGTTTCAGGCCGCTGGCACTGTTACTGGGGCGCCTTGAATATCGACTCGAGCTGACACATCCGGACAATCATGGACAGTTGCATGCCGGCAAGACACTGTCCGGGCGTACCACTATTCATGACATGGATATTCAATTGCTGCCTGATCGCCTGATTAATCACTACTCACCGGTCACCATCGACAGCAGTGGAACATTGCACCTTGTCTTCGAGGCCTTTAGTCCGGGTGCCGATTTTTCCGGTGAGGTGGATGGGCGGCTTGAATGGCAGGATGCCGTCATTCTGGATCCGATAAGCCTGGTACTGGGCCAGTTGCAGCTTGATGTGATGACTGATAATGGCGAGCTTGTCGGGCATGTTGTCAACGGCGGCGATCTGGGGGCCAGCGGTGAACTGGTGCTGTCACCCACCTATGCGTATCGCGTTGACCTGTTGCTGCGCCCGGGCAATACCACCAGTGCAGACACGCGGGCGATGCTCGAACAGTCTGCACAACGTCTGCCGAATGGTGATTACCGCATTGACCTGTCCGGTCAGTTTTAAACGTATCGCCCTGATGAACCGGGTTTGATTGCTGCTATGGATCCCCTGAAGCTGTCACTACCGCAACAACATAACTACACGGATCCCACAGTGGAGCGGGATGTCCATCGCTTGCATGACTGGTTGACCAACCTGCCATTGATGGACGTGGTGGAGACCGTGCGGCTGGTGCTCAGTGCACTGGATGCCCTCAACGAGCAGAAACTCCCTGCCAAACAGCGTTTTCAGTACCTCGAAGTATACCGGGCCACGGTACAACGCCTGTTTGAGACGGTCGATCCGCTGCACCTGCGACAGCTGGCGTTGAACAAACAGCAGCGTCTGGAAGCGATTGACCGTGTGGAACGGCTGTTTCTCGGCATGGCGGATGGTTACAAGCTGATTGTGGTTGAGCTCTACCAGTCCAGTGGCGAGGGACCGCCGCAACCGCTGCTCGGGCAGGCCATCAATCGTGCACTGGAGCACCTGGCATACTCGCTGCTCGACAGCTACCGTTTCTACCGCGCTGTGGCGCCGCAACTGATTGCGGAATCACACCAGCTCTACCGTCTGGCCCGGCACCTTGGTTTACTGGGCATTTGTGTTGAGGCAGTTGATGAACAGGCCCCGGTCACCAGTATTTCCATGCTGTATCACACCAGCATGTTGCTGTCTCTGACGGATCCATTCCGGCTCGCGGAAGGGGAGGTCAGTCTACTGTTCAGTGTCCTCATGCAGCATGCGGCCAGCTGCCGGATTATCCCGGGTAACAGCTGGACGGGTAGCGGCGAGGGCCTGTTTCTGCTCGAG
>JBATFE010000192.1:0-3505 GCA_049664445.1 Gammaproteobacteria bacterium | reverse complement strand
CGCGGTATCTCGGTGACGTCATCAGTCATGCAGTTCCCCTATGGTGATGCCATTATCAACCTGCTCGATACGCCAGGCCACGAGGACTTCTCGGAGGATACCTACCGTACACTGACGGCTGTTGATTCTGCATTAATGGTGATTGACAGTGCCAAGGGTGTAGAACAGCGGACCATCAAGCTTATGGATGTTTGCCGGCTGCGTGATACGCCGATCTTCACATTCATCAATAAACTCGATAGGGAGGGACGTGACCCGATTGAATTGCTGGATGAGATTGAGGAAATACTGAAGATCAAGTGTGCACCGATTACCTGGCCGATTGGCATGGGTAAGCGATTCAAGGGTATCTATCATATCCTGAATGATGCCGTTCATCTTTATGCGTCGGGCAAGAACACCGAACGCCAGGACATCAATATCATCGAGGGTCTCGACAACCCGTTACTGGACCAGCTCCTTGGTGACCATGCAAGCGAGTTGCGCGAGGAGATTGAACTGGTTCAAGGTGCGAGCCACAAGTTTGATCCGCAGGCCTATTTGAAGGGCGAGCTGACACCGGTGTCATTCGGTTCTGCTATCAATAACTTCGGTGTCAACGAGCTGCTGGAGCACTTCGTCAAAACGGCACCCTCGCCACTGCCACGCAGTACCACCAGTCGCGAGGTGGACCCGGCAGAGGAAAATTTCTCGGGCTTTGTATTCAAGATCCAGGCAAATATGGACCCGGCACACCGTGACCGGATTGCGTTTCTCAGGATTTGCTCAGGCAATTACCACAAGGGGATGAAGTTGCGCCATGTCCGCATAGGTCGTGACATACAGGTCTCCAATGCGGTGACATTTATGGCATCAGACAGGGGGCATGTCGATGAGGCCTTTTCCGGCGACATCATCGGTTTGCACAACCACGGTACCATACGTATTGGCGATACCTTTTCCCAGGGCGAGAATCTCAAGTTTACCGGTATTCCGAACTTTGCACCGGAGATTTTCCGGCGTGCCATCCTCAAGGATCCACTGCGCATGAAGGCCTTGCACAAGGGGCTTGACCAATTGTGCGAGGAGGGTGCGACACAGTTATTCAGGCCGTTAAAGAACAATGACCTGATTCTCGGTGCTGTGGGCATACTGCAGTTTGATGTGGTGGCACACCGGCTCAAGCATGAATATGGCGTGGAATGCCAGTTTGAGTCGGTTGCTGTTGCCACGGCACGCTGGGTCGAGTGCAGGGACGACGCCATGATCGAGCGTTTTCGAGTCAAGGCCTATGAAAACCTGGGTGAAGACCAGAGTGGTTCACTGGTTTACATAGCACCGACACGGGTAAATCTGGACCTGGCGATCGAGAAGTGGTCCGAGATCGAGTTCCATTCTACACGGGAACACTAGAAATCGATCCAGCTGATGATGTGGTCTTCCAGCTGTTCAGTTGAAACGTTGTTCTCGTTAACGGTGCGACCCCGCACCGAGATGCAGGCTTCATGAACGGTTTCCTTGCTGCCCGAGATGAGTGGATGCCACCATTCAAGGTCTTTGCCTTCAGCGATACGCCGGTAAGCACAGGTGATCGGTAGCCAGTTGTACTGGTCGCTGTCGGCAGCGGAAAGCAGCAGGCAATCCTTCACCAGTGATATGCGTTGCGGATAGTTGCTGCATCGGCATGTCTCGCTGTCCAGCAGCCGGCATGCGATATCTGTATAAAAGTACAAGCCGGTATCGATGTCTTCCAGTTTATGAAGACAGCATCGACCGCAACCGTCACACAATGACTCCCACTCTTCGGCTGACATATCAGCAAGTGATTTTGTGGCCCAGAATGTAAGTGCTTCAGTGACCATATTTTCTTACTACTTGCTGTAACGCAATGCTATCTCGGCAGGTGTCGGATTGATGTAGGCTTGACGGGCCAGATCATAGGGATTATAGCTGTCTGTAAGTTGTTTTATGTGCATTAGTGGGATCACAAGTTTCTCGGGCTTGCTTCTGTAATCCGTGATCTCCGTATAAAGTCTTTCTTTTTCATCATGGCCGATAGGGGCCAGGAAATTTTGTAGGTTGGTAAGTATCCTGATGTGGTCTCTGTGTGTCAGCGGTGTTTTCAGGCAGTTATGAAATTGTTTCAGGTAATCATCTATTGCTTCAGGTGGCAAAGGGTCACATAAGTCGGATATGGTTTCCGACAGCGCCACGTTTGCTTCATTGCCGTGCGCTGACAGAGTCATATGATGTGTCGCATGAAATTCGAATAGATGATTGATTGTTATCGGGCTTGTACCAAGTTGGTGCCAGCGCTCCATTGAAAATACCTGCTCCAGAAAATTGTCTTTTGTTTCTGCCTGATCCAGTTGTGTTTCGTCTATGGCAGGCAGATAGGGCAGACCATGGAGGATTTCTCTGGCATAGATGCCAGGTCCTGCACTGATCCCATGATCGGAAAAGATTTCAGTATCTGATATCCCGCAACTAGGCGACCTACTTTTGAATATGTATCCGCAAAATGCACGTACATGGGTGGCCTGTTGTCTGCCATATGCCTGCAATGATGTAGTTACATCCACTTCATGATCATCAATACAGATAGCACGTGTCTCGTTATCAATAATTCGTAATTGTATCGGTGGGCAGGGTACACCCATGCCAATGGCTACCTCGGGACAGACAGGAAACAGGTCAAAGTACTTAATAAGTACCGATGATATGAATGAGTCGTGCTTGCTGTTTCCGTCGTAACGGACATTCATTCCAAGAAGACAACTACTGACTACTAGTGCCGGTTGCTCGCGGTTCATGGGTGTGTCCATAAGAAAACCCGGAGTATGTTTGTAAGTGCATGTTGTTAATTATATATCAGGCACAATATGTAGGGTTTTAAGTCGGTTAGCGTCACAAGATCAAGTGTCTGCTCATGATGGATAGTTATAACTACTTGAAAACAAATAATAAAAGAGGTATACATGCGGCCATATAAAAACATTACAAAATTTGTAGTATTTGTGCGGCCATGATATTACCGCCATATTATTACCGCCATATATTGAGGAGGCGTTAAAAGATGCTAAACAACAACTATAGATCACTCAACCAATTCTACGATCAGCTCGTGACTGAATTCAACGAAGAAACTGGGGTGATGTGGTGTTATGCGAATCCAAGTCCACGCCCTTGTTTTACCCCACAGTTACTCGAAGATTTAATGAAATTTTTGCAAGCTATAAGGAATAAATCTACAGGAGATCTTCGCTCCGGGAGATCGCCATCAATAAAGTACTTAATACTTGGTTCGTATAAACCTGGAATTTTTAGTCTTGGTGGTGATCTGGATCTATTTGCCAGATCGATAAAGGAGAGAGATAGAGAGAGTCTTCATAATTATATGAAGTTGAGTATTGATGTTCTATTTGGTACCCATACTAATATGGATGTGCCTCTTACGACAATTGCATTAATAAGAGGAAATGCACTAGGAGCAGGCTTTGAGGGTGCATTAGCATGTGACTATTTA
>JBATFE010000191.1:0-5138 GCA_049664445.1 Gammaproteobacteria bacterium | reverse complement strand
AATCTTGACGATGCGGCCACCAAGGTCGTTGCAGCACTGGAGGGCGCAGCATGAGCGTTTTCGTACACAAGCATTCACGCGTCATCATCCAGGGTTTCACCGGCCAGCATGCGACCTTCCATGCGGAAGAGTCCATGAAGAATGGCACCACGGTGGTCGGTGGCGTGACGCCGGGCAAGGGCGGGCAGGAACATCTTGGGCTGCCGGTATTCGACACCGTGCACCAGGCGGTTGAGGAAACCGGTGCCGATGTCAGCGGTATCTTCGTACCACCACCGTTTGCGGCGGATGCCATTATGGAAGCACTGGAAGCCGGTATCGGTGTCATCGTGGTGATTGCCGACGGTATTCCGGTACAGGACATGGTGCGGGTGAAGCGCTATGCCGCGGGCAAGAACGCCATCATCATCGGCCCGAACACGCCGGGCATCATTACACCGGCTGCCTGCAAGGTTGGCATCATGCCCTCGCACATCTACACGCCAGGCCGCATCGGCGTGGTGTCACGCTCCGGTACCCTCAATTACGAGGCGGTGCAGCAGATGTCCGAACTGGGCATGGGGCAGACCACCTCGGTGGGTATCGGCGGTGACCCGGTCAACGGCACCGACTTCGTTACGGTGCTGCGCGCCTTCGAAGCGGATCCCGAGACGGAAGCGGTCATCATGATCGGCGAGATCGGCGGGCAACAGGAAGTCGAGGCCGCTCGCTGGGCAAAGGAAAACATGAGCAAGCCGGTGGTCGGTTTTGTTGCCGGTGTCTCGGCACCCCCCGGACGTCGCATGGGCCACGCCGGAGCGATCATCTCGGGTGAAGCGGATACCGCCAATGCCAAGATGGACCTGATGGAAGAACTGGGTGTGCACGTGGTACGCAATCCTGCCCTGATCGGCGAGACTGCCAAGCGCGTTTTTTCCTGATAGCAATTATTTAAGAGTTCTGCCACAGAAACATACGGAAGAACACGGAACTATTTTCACCAAGTAATTTATTCTTCCGTGTGCTTCCGTGTGCTTCCGTGTGCTTCCGTGTGCTTCCGTGTGCTTCCGTGTGCTTCCGTGTGCTTCCGTGGCCATTGGTTTGTTTATATTGATGACATAGCTTAATTCAGCACCTTTGTGTCTGTATCTTTTAATCCTGCCCATCAAGCCTGTCTTACAAAATCCTCGGATTTGTCCTATAGATCCACTCGTACCGTGTTGATAACGTGATTACTGATTTGGAGTTCGATTTATTTTCAGTTAATGGAACAGTCAACAAGGGAATCTTGGTAATTGGCCAGTTTTCATCGAGTCGTCAAGAAATTCCTGTTGTCGGGTTTGCTAATGTTGTTGCCCCTGGTCGTCTCTTCAACCCAGTATATTGCCGGTGACATCGCCCCGCTGGGTAATCCGGACGGCCAGCTCAACGTCGCTGATGTGCTTATCCTCGAGCGGTTTATTCTCGGTGACTTGATCCCGACGGCCGAAGAACGGTTGATTGCCGATGTCGCTCCACTTGGCGGCCCGGACGGACTGCTGAACGCCGGTGACATGGTGTTGCTGCAACGCGCCGTACTGGACCTGATTACCTTGCCCGATATCAGCATCGGGGCAACGGTGCCAGTTTTGTTTCCGGCCCTGTCTCCGACCGGCATCAATCCCTATCCCGTCTCGGGAATGGCTGACCCCGGTATCCAGATACGGGTTTATGTGAATGGACAGCCACCGCTGGCAACATTTACAGACGAGACGGGTGACTTTCAGGTCTATGCCACGCTGCAGGCCGGGGCGAATGCAGTCTATGCGACTGCGTGGGACGGCGTACAGGAGAGCGATGCGTCGAACACGCTGACTGTCGAGTTTGCGTACGAGCCACCAACAGCTGTGCATGGCGGGCCCTACACCGGGGCCGTTAACTACGAGACATATTTTGACGGTTCAGGCTCGTTCGACCGATATACAAATGGATTGACGTATAGCTGGGACTTCGGTGACGGCACAACGGGGGCAGGGGTGCAGCCTTCGCATATCTATACGGCTGCCGGTACCTATAACGTCATACTGACCGTTGCTGCCAATGGTGAAGCATCGGATCCGGTAACAACGACCACGACGGTCAAGGAAACTGAGGTGCTTTATTTAAGCAATAGCCAGGCATGGCCAAATATAAAAACGCTCACAAATGAAAAGGTCTATGTCGTCACTGAAACACAGGTATTGCCGCAGTTGGCGAAGATGATCATCGAGGCGGGTACAGAAGTCCGGTTCAGTCAGTTTGCACGACTCGACATTCTCGGCAGTCTGGAGATACAGGGTTCCGGGGATAACCCGGTGTATATGACCTCACTGGATGCCCGGCCAGGGAATTACGCAGGACAATGGGGTGGTCTATGGTTGTCGGAATACAGCAGTGCAACCATTGACCATGCCGTGATAGCGGGTGCAAAGGATGCCATTACCCTCTTCTATAATGGGTCTGATGCGATTATCAGGAACAGTTTGCTGCAGAATAATGGTGTCGGAATTCTGATGTATGCAGACAATCAATATCCACGGGCTGTCAAGCCACTGGTTAAGCGGAATACCATTCGCGATGGTGGTAGCGGGGTGCTTGTCTATGGAGATGCCAGGCCACAGATTATAGAAGGAAATATCATCAGGCAAAACGACACCGGGATTCACCTGGTGGGTGACAGCATCACCGGAAACCCGAGGCCGGTTCTGAATGACAATGCCATCGACCACAACTGGTACATGAACTATCTGGCCAATATCACCTATCCGGAGCAAACGCTGTTACTTGATGCGAATGACAACTGGTGGGGTACGGATGACCGGGTATTGATTAACAGACAGATCAGGGACTCACATGATGAAAGTAATCGGGCGACGGTTGATATTACCCGCATAGAGCAGCTGCCAGTCGACGATGAATTGTTGCTTGATCCTGTCTATGACGAGACTGCCGACTCACCCTGCACGATCAGGGGCACTGCACCCGCCGGTGAACAGTTGAACATCTATGCATCCGGGGCGGATGTCTATTTTGCAGGTACCGTGACTGCCGATGCGAATGGCAGGTTCTTCATCGATTGGTCATTCCCGGAAGAAGGCTATTACAGTTTCTTCGTGCGCCGGGTCGAGAATGGCCGGGAAGTCGAGGAATCGGAATGGACGATGAATCCTGTCTATTACATACCGACACCCTGGTGGAACGAGGTGCCGGTGATTAACCCGGTAAGCAGTCCCGCATCGGTCAATCCAATAACCATCTCTATAGGCTCGGATCTGTATTTCCAGCAGGCAAATCTTTACATCGATGGCGTACTACAGGCAACTGCTTCGCAAACCAACTACCGTAATATCAGTTTCGACACAGTCCTCAATGTGGGCACGAATGTCATCCATGCAACGTTTCTGACCGCTGAGGGAGAAAGTGCGCCGTCTGATACTGTTGTTGTCGAATACCTGCCTGACGGTACATTGACAAGTTATAGTGGCGGAGCAGTTACCAGTGATCTTGTCCTGCCACCACAACCCGCACCCTATCAAATTAGCTCTGATATCGAGATACGATCCCATGCCAGTCTCACCCTGTTGGCAGGTGCCGTACTTGAATTCAGTAACGGGACGCGTATTTATGCAGATGGCGAGCTGTACATTCTGGGTGTTGATGACAATCCGGTCCATTTGAAATCGGCATCCTCTACGCCGGTACCAGGCGACTGGGTAGGGGTAGAGGTGCCGGCGGGTGCTAACCAAAAAACACGAATCGAATATGCACTGATTGAATACGCTTCCCTGGGTGTCTGGTTTAATGGCGGCACGGCTACCGTGGATCATTCAACGCTGCAAAACAACTTCTACGGGATCTACGTTGATGCGGGGGCAGAACCCGTCATCTCCAATAATAATATTCAGGGCAATTCTGTCGGACTGTGGATCATTGAAGCTTCAAAGCCTGTTGTTTACCCGCACAACACCATCACAAACAATACGCAGGGTATCAACATCGTCGGTACGCGACTGCCCGGGGGTAATCCGGTACCCGTTATCCATGAAAACAATATATTCGGAAATACCAGTATCGACCTGTTGGCTGATGACTTCTTTGATGCGCAGTCAGTTGCGATTGACGCACGGGGCAACTGGTGGGGTACCACGGTTGGATCTACCATTGATAGCCAAATCTACGATAGTCACGACAATCCGGAAAACTCACCCGCCGTAGACTATTTGCCGGTACAACCGGCAATACTGACTCAAGCCTCACCATTAACGCCAACACTGGATTTAACAAAACCGAGCACCAGCGTTCCAGCCTATACCGTCAATGGAGCCGCCGAACCCAACCGGGAGATCCAGCTCTACCTCAACGGCCAGCTGGAAGCGACGTTGACCAGTGATGCGGAAGGGCAATTCAGTCAAGTGGTAACGCTTGCCCAGGGCACCAACACTCTCTATGCAAACGCCATCAATGGTGCTGAACAGAGCTTGCCCTATCTGACCTACAGTGTAGAAAGTGATGCGGTCCCGCCGGTGATCACCCTCACTTCACCTGTCGAGGGTGCGCTGGTGAACTATGCCACCTTCATTGGCCAACTCGATGAGACCGTCACACTGACTGTCAATGGCGAAACCGCCACCGTCAATCCCGACAACAGTTTTACCCATGTTCTCGGTGGTCTTCCACAAGGCGTCAATGACATCGAGTTGATCGCCACCGATCTGGCCGGTAACAGCAGCACCCTGAATGTGTCGTTTACCCTGGACAGTCTGCCACCCGCGATTCCGGATACCGGTCAGATTACGGTGGGGACACCCGGCGGTGGTCAGGTAACGGTCTCCGCGCCCGCTGACAACGCCACGGCCGGTGACACCGTGATACTCACCAACACCCGGACGGGTGCGTCCGTGCAGACCACAGTCAATGGCGATGGCAGCTATGCCAGCCTGATCGGTGCACAGCCCGGGGATGACATCGTCATTCTGATAACGGACCCGGTGGGCAACACCACGGCCTCGCGTATTCTCAAGGTGGCCGGGACAGCGCCTGCACTGGATCTGGTGGTATCCACCCCGCTGGATGGCAGTAGCGTCAATGAAAGCCATGTGGGCGTCACTGGCACGTATCAAGGAGCGGCCAATGTCGGGATT
>JBATFE010000190.1:0-1525 GCA_049664445.1 Gammaproteobacteria bacterium | reverse complement strand
CGTGTTCTTCCGTGGATTCCGTGGCTATTTAATCATTCTGCACGCAGTTAAATTCTAGCGACTGGCAGCTGCATCTACAGCCGCGGGCTGGGTGCGTTTCATAAACCAGTTGAAACCTTCCCGCTTCTCTTCGTCCGGTGCATAGTCGGTCTCGTTGGCGACGGTTTCTGCTTGCTCCACCCAGCCGCCCCCCATGGCCTTGTACAGGGCTACATAAGAGGCATAGACATCGTTTATGCTCTGGGTGTGCAGCAGCTCCGCATCGAACAGGCGGCGTTCCGAGTCCAGTACCTCGATATAGCTGACCTGGCCCTCGTCATAGCGAATTTGTGCAAACTTTGCATAGCTCTGCAGTGCTGCAACCCGCCGGTCCTGTGCCGCACGCTCTTCACGGCGTTTGACACTTGAAATCAGTGCATCATCCACTTCGCGGAAGGCCGTCTGCACGGTTTGCGCATAGCCGACCAGCAGCTGACGTTGCACCGCCTCAGAGGCGCGTACCTGGCTGCTGATACGGCCACCGCTAAAGACCGGTCCCAGCGCATCGGCGCCAACGCCCCAGATCTCCGACGAGCTCTGCAGCAGGTCTGACAGCTCCGTGCTGGCATAGCCAAACAGGCCGGACAGCGAGATGGTCGGGAAGTACTGCGAGCGTGCCACGCCGATCTGGGCGTTGGCGGCAATCAGGTCCTGTTCCGCGCGCTGGATATCCGGGCGACGTGCCAGCAACTCCGAGGGCATGCCCGCGGGCACTGCTGGCAGGCCGAGTTCGGCAATGCCCTTGCCGCGTGGAATATCACCGGGGTTGTGGCCAAGCAAAATGGACAGCGCGTTCTCCTGCAGGGCGATCTGTCTTTCCAGCGAGGGTATGCGCACCGCGGCCTGTTCATATTCGGAACGTACCTGTGCAACCTCGAGCTCGGATATCACCCCACCCTCGAATTTGACCTGGAACAATTCAACGGTCTCGCCGCGTGATTGCAGTGTGCGCCTGGCGATCTCCAGCTGGTAGTCAAGATTACGCAGGTTGATGTAGCTGCTGGCGACAGAAGACACCAGCGTCAGGATGACGCTGCGCCTGACCTCTTCTTCAGCCAGCAACTGTGCACGGGCCGCCTCGGTCGCGCGACGAATGCGGCCCCAGACATCCAGTTCCCAGCCGACATTCAGTGCAGCAAGGTAGCTGTCATTGATGCGCGAGTTGCCGCCACCCAGTGAGGTCTTGTCACGGCCAGCCGATCCGTCATAGCCGATCTGCGGGTAGAAACCGGCGCGGGTAATATCCACCCGGGCCGCGAATTCCTCGACACGGGCCGCCGCGATGCGCACGTCCTTGTTGTTTACCAGTGCTTCATTAATCAATGCGTCCAGCACCGGGTCATGGAACTGCTCCCACCAGCGGGCGTTTACCGTGCCGCTGGCATCGTCGATGCTGTAGCGCCATTCGTCCGGTATGTCGATTTCCGGTTTGACGTAGTCCGGCCCCACGGTGCAGCCAGTTACCGTTATTAATGCAATAATCAAG
>JBATFE010000189.1:0-12515 GCA_049664445.1 Gammaproteobacteria bacterium | reverse complement strand
ACTCTGGAGAGCGGTTGCAGTGCGACCCACCGAAGGGGACAGGCCCGCCGCCGGCGA
This sequence comes from Gammaproteobacteria bacterium, assembly GCA_049664445.1. GTDB lineage: Bacteria > Pseudomonadota > Gammaproteobacteria > UBA9214 > UBA9214 > UBA9214. The sequence goes on along the minus strand of JBATFE010000189.1, from coordinate 12,458 downwards.
GGCCACTCTCTCAGGTTACCGGACAGAGGGGCGACGGTTAGCGCAGGCTGCCGTCGCCCTTTTTCGTTTCTGACGACCGAATTTACAGAGAAGATTGAATACCTATGAAGAAAAAAACACCCCTCTATAACGAGCATCTGGCTGACGGCGGCAAGCTGGTCGATTTTGCCGGCTGGGAAATGCCGATCAACTACGGTTCCCAGATCGAGGAACACAACACGGTCCGCCAGGATGCGGGTATGTTCGATGTTTCGCACATGACGGTGGTCGACCTGAGCGGCGAGCGCACACGTGAATTCCTGCGCTATCTGCTGGCAAACAATGTCGACCGTCTCAAGGACAGCGGCAAGGCACTCTACAGCTGCATGCTGAACGGGAACGGTGGTGTCATTGACGACCTCATTGTTTATTTTCTGCGTGACGATTTTTTTCGCATGGTGGTCAATGCCGGTACGCATGACAAGGACATCGCCTGGCTGAACAAACAGGCCGCCGCGTTCAAGGTCACGGTCACAGAACGCCCGGAGCTTGCCATGATCGCGGTACAGGGCCCGAAGGCGCGTGAAAAGGCCCTGCCGTTACTCAGTGAATCGGTGCGCATGGCCGCCAGCGAGTTGCAACCTTTCTTTGGCGTGTTTGATGGCGAGTGGTTTATCGCGCGCACCGGCTATACGGGCGAAGACGGCTTTGAGATCGTGCTGCCCGCCAACGATGCCGTGAGTTTCTGGCAGCAACTGCGTGATGCCGGGGTACGACCGACCGGGCTGGGTGCACGCGATACCCTGCGCCTGGAGGCGGGTATGAACCTGTACGGTTCCGATATGGACGAATCTATCAGTCCACTGGAGGCCGCACTTGGCTGGACGGTGGCATGGGAGCCGGCCGACCGGGATTTCATCGGCCGTGCTGCACTGGAGAAACAGCGCGCGCAGGGAACCACGCAGAAACTGGTGGGCCTGTTACTGGAAGGCAAGGGTGTCTTGCGCAATCACCAGAAGGTAGTGACCGCGGGTGGCGGCGAGGGCGAGATTACCAGCGGCAGTTTTTCGCCAACGCTGCAGCGTGCGATTGCCTTTGCGCGTGTGCCGAAGGCGACCGGCGATAGCTGCCAGGTCGACGTCCGCGGCAAGCTGTTGCCGGCACGGGTGGTGAAGCCGCCGTTTGTCCGCAACGGGAAAGCACAGATAGAACTTTGAACGAAACACATAACGACCAAGTCAAGTGAGGGAATCATGAGTAACGTACCGGTTGAACTGAAATACGCGAAAACACATGAATATGCGCGCACCAATGATGACGGGTCAGTGACCGTGGGCATATCGGACAGTGCCCAGGATCAGTTGGGCGACATGGTATTCATCGAATTACCGGAAGTCGGACAGACGGTTGCTGCCGCAGAGGCCTGCGCCGTGGTGGAGTCCGTGAAGGCGGCCTCCGATGTCTATGCACCTGTCGGCGGCGAGATTGTCGAGGTCAACGAGGCGCTGGTCGACAGCCCGGAAACCGTCAACCAGGACGCCTATGGTGAGGGCTGGCTGTTCAGGCTGCAACCAGCGGATGTCTCTGAAATGGCATCATTGATGGATGCGGATGCCTACGATGAATTTCTGGCGTCAGAGGTGCATTGACGCGAGCACTGACTTTGTTAATGGCAGCGTGTCATTGCGGCCCGGCGTCATGCGAGGGCTGTCATGACCGCTTGCCAGGTTTTCCAATCAAACCCGGAACATAACGACTGCTATGCCTTTTATACCCCACACGGAAACAGATATACGCGAGATGCTGGCCACCATTGGCGTCGACAGTATCAATGACCTGTTCGATGAAATCCCGGCCAACCTGCGCATGGGTGAACTGTCCGGTGTCCCGGAGGGTTTGATCGAACAGGATATTGCGCGCCTGATGATGGAACGTGCCGAGGCGGATGGTCGACCGTTGTGTTTCATGGGTGCCGGTTCCTATGATCATCACATCCCTGCTGCCGTATGGGAGATCACCACGCGCGGTGAATTTTACAGTGCCTACACGCCGTACCAGGCGGAGGCGAGTCAGGGCACGCTGCAATTGATCTACGAATTCCAGACCATGATGGCGCAATTGACAGGGCTGGATGTGTCCAATGCCTCCCTGTATGACGGCGCTTCCGGCCTGGCCGAGGCGATACTGATGGCGGTGCGCGCCAACCGCAAGTCGAAGTCGCACCGCATTCTGGTGCCGACCACGGTGCATCCGGATTACCGCAAGACCGCGCACACTATTGTCCACAACCAGAACATTGAACTGGTCGAGGTGCCGTACTCCCCCGAGGGAGGGCATACGCTGCTGGAATCGCTGCAGCCCTATGAGGGTGAGGACGTTGCCGCACTTGTTATCCAGCACCCCAATTTCTTCGGCATCCTGGAAGACGTGGACTTGCTGACGGACTGGGCACATCAGCAGGGCGCACTGGTCATTGCCGTAGCCAACCCGGTTTCCATGGCCCTGCTGAAACCGCCCGGTGCCTGGGGCGAGAGCGGTGCCGATATTGCCTGTGGCGAGGGTCAGCCGCTGGGTGTGCCGATGATGGGCGGTGGCCCGTATTTTGGCTTCATGTGCTGTAAAAAGGACTATGTCCGGCAGATGCCCGGTCGCATTGTCGGGCGCACCATTGACCGTGACGAGCGCGTTGGCTATACCCTGACACTGCAGGCGCGTGAGCAGCATATACGCCGCTCCAAGGCGACCTCCAATATCTGTACCAACCAGGGCTTGCTGGTGACGGCGGCGACCATCCACATGGCGCTGCTGGGTGCCGAGGGCCTGAAGCGCGTCGCGCAGGCCTGTCATGCCAATACCCGCAAACTGGTGGCCGCACTGACGGCCAGCGAATGCGTCGAAGCGGTCTTCAACCGGCCGTATTTTCACGAGGCCGCGCTGCGTATTTCACTGCCACTGGAGAATGTCATGCGACCGCTGCATGCACATAACATCCTGCCCGGTTATGCCCTGACGAAAGACTACCCGGAACTCGGGGATGCCTTGCTGGTGTGTGCGACAGAGCTGCGCAGTGATGCAGACATCGAGACCTATGCGGGCCATCTTGGCCGGGTGATTGAAAAGCAAACCGCGGCAGGCTGCCCGGTGAAACCGAAGATGGCCTGAGGGCCCTTATCATTAAAACAGCGAGTGGGAGATAATCATGGCAACAGTGACCTTGCAGGGGAATCCGTTCAATACCAGTGGCGAGCTGCCGGCAGTCGGCAGTACGGCGCCTGATTTTAACCTGGTGGATGGCAAGCTGAACGATGTCCACCTGGCGGACTACAGCGGCAAGAAGAAAATACTGAATATTGTCCCCAGCCTGGATACGCCGACCTGCGCGACGTCGACCGGGAAATTCAATGAAAAGGTGGCCGGCCGGGATGATGTGGTCGTGCTGGTGGTCTCCGCCGACCTGCCGTTCGCACAGGGTCGTTTTTGCGAGGTCGAGGGGATCAAGAATGTTGTACCGCTGTCCCTGATGCGCACTCGGGCCTTTGCCAGGGACTACGGCGTACTGATGACCGACGGGCCTCTGGCAGGCATTACGGCACGTGCCGTTGTCGTCATCGACGAGCATGACAAGGTCATCTACACCGAACTGGTGCCCGAGATTGCCGATGAACCGAACTATGATGCCGCGCTGGCCGTGTGTTAACTGCATTCACGCGCAGGAGCAGTGCGCAACCGCGATGCATCGATCATGCAAAAAACCATTCGCGGTTGCGAACCGCGCCTGCAAAAAAAGACATTGATGGATAAATACCCATGCTGATATTTGAACATTCACACACCGGTCGTCGTGCCCAGGCGCAGGCGCCGCACTCACATGCCGATGTCCCGGACATACCGGTCGATTTCCTGCGCATGGAAGCGCCCGCTTTGCCGGAGGTGTCAGAATTGCAGGTGGTGCGTCATTACACGCGCCTCTCGCAGAAGAATTTTTCCATTGATACCCAGTTCTACCCGCTGGGCTACTGCACCATGAAATACAACCCGCGTGCCTGTAACACGCTGGCGATGCTGCCGGGTTTTCTGGCGCGTCATCCGCATGCGCCGGTGTCCATGGGGCAGGGCTTTCTTGCCTGCATGTATGAGCTGCAGGAGATGCTCAAGGATGTCACGGGCATGAAAGCGGTGACCCTGACCCCGGCAGCGGGGGCGCAGGGTGAATTCACCGGTGTTGCCATGATCCGCGCCTATCATGACGCCAACGGCGATACGGCACGCAACGAAATACTGGTCCCGGATGCCGCGCACGGCACCAATCCGGCGACCGCCGTAATGTGCGGTTACAAGGTGCACGAGATTCCCACCGACAGACAGGGTGATGTCGACATGGAGGCGCTGCGCGCAGCCGTGGGTCCGCAAACGGCCGGTATCATGCTCACCAACCCGTCAACGCTGGGTGTCTTCGAGCGCCGTATCAAGGAGATCGCAGACCTGATCCACGCGGCCGGCGGCCTGCTGTATTACGACGGTGCCAACCTCAATGCCATCCTTGGCAAGGTACGCCCGGGTGACATGGGTTTTGATGTCATCCACATGAATTTGCACAAGACCTTCTCCACGCCGCATGGCGGTGGTGGCCCGGGGGCCGGTCCGGTCGGTGTCAGCAAGCGCCTTGAACCCTTTATCCCGCTACCCGTTGTCGGTTACGACGGCGACGAGTATTACTGGATTACGGAAGACGTGCGTCCGCAAAGTATTGGCCGTCTGTCGGCCTTCATGGGTAATGCGGGTGTGCTGATGCGCGCCTATATCTATGCCCGCATGCTGGGCCGTGAAGGCATGCATCGTGTCGCCGATTTCGCCACCCTCAATGCCAACTACCTGATGGCTCGCCTGACCGAGGCCGGTTTTCAGGTGGCCTATCCGGGGCGCCGCGCCACCCACGAGTTCATCATTACGCTGAAGCGTCAGCAAAAGGAGCTGGGCATTACGGCGATGGATTTTGCCAAGCGGTTGCTGGACTACAACTTTCATGCGCCGACGACCTACTTCCCGCTGCTGGTGCCCGAGTGCCTGCTGATCGAGCCGACCGAGACGGAGACCCGGGAAGAGCTGGATGCATTTGTCGAGGCCATGATCATGATCCAGCAGGAAGCCGAGAACAGTCCGGAACTGCTGAAGGAAGCACCGCACACGCAGCCGGTACGGCGCCTCGACGAGGTGCGGGCGGCGAAGCAACTGGACCTGGCCTGGCATGCGTGACTGTTGTAGCTGTTGCTGCCCGGTGGGCAACCAAAAAGATTAACTCTCGCCAAGACGCAAAGACGCAAAAAACAAAGAAAGAAATAGTATCTGCCTTACTATCCAGTACAGATAACTTTGCGATCTTTGCGTCTTGGCGAGAGGAAAAATACCGCGTTTATACATGAAAACTCTCGATGGCTACTGATCAGGAAAATACCGGTATCCGAAGACTGACAAAGGCAACCGGGTATTCCCTGCAGGGACTGGCGGCAAGCTTTCGTCATGAGACGGCCTTTAAACAGGAAGTCGCGGCGACGGTTGTGTTGATACCGCTGGCCCTGTGGCTCGGCAACACCGGCCTGGAACGCGCCATGTTGATCAGTGTGTGGATGCTGGTGCCGTTATTCGAGCTGGTGAATTCCGCCGTTGAAGCCATTGTTGACCGCATTGGACCGGAGCTGCACGAGCTGTCCGGGCGTGCCAAGGACATCAGCTCGGCGACCGTCATGGTTGCGTTGATCAATGCCGCCGTGGTCTGGTTGCTGGTGTTGTGGTGACGGTTCGCTTTTAGCCAAGGAAGTTCTGATTAATTCAATGTATCAATGTAGGGTGCACTCCGTGCACCATGAAAAAACCGCTTCCATGATCTTCACGGTGCACGGAGTGCACCCTACAAATATTGCTCTACCTGAATGCGGTGATTTTGCAAATCAGTAAGAGATTCACTAACATTTTATATTGCCAAATCAGGAATTACCCTATGTCAGCACTCATCTGTGGATCATTCGCCTACGACACCATCATGGTGTTCAAGGATAAATTCAAGAACCACATCCTGCCGGACAAGGTGCACATCCTCAACGTCGCCTTTTATGTGCCCGAAATGCGACGTGAATTCGGCGGCTGTGCCGGTAACATCGCCTACAATCTGAAGCTGCTCGGTGGCGAGCCAGTGCCCATGGGGACGGTCGGCAGCGACTTCGGGCCCTATGCCGCGTGGATGGATGTCACCGGCATAGACCGCAGGCATGTCACCCTGATCGAGGATCGCTTCACCGCGCAGGCCTTTATCACCACGGATACCGATGACAACCAGATCACCGCCTTTCACCCGGGGGCCATGGATGACTCGCATGAGAACAGGGTCACCGATGCCAGCGGCATCAGCATCGGCATCCTTTCTCCCGATGGCCGCCAGGGCATGATCGATCATGCCAGCCAGTTTGTGGATGCCGCTATCCCCTTCATCTTCGATCCGGGCCAGGGCCTGCCGATGTTTGATCACGAAGACCTGAATACCTTCATCGATCAGGCGAGCTGGGTCACTGTCAATGACTACGAGTTACAGCTGCTGCAGGAACGCACCGGCATGTCGCCGCATGAAATTGCCGAACGCGTGCAGGCGTTGATCGTGACGCTCGGTGCCGAGGGCTCGCACATCTATACTGAACAACAGCGCATCGATATACCGGTGGCGCCGGTCACCCGCCTGAATGATCCAACAGGATGCGGTGATGCCTACCGCGCAGGCCTGCTGTTTGGACTGATGAACGAGCTGGACTGGGAAACGACGGGCCGTATCGCCGCGCTCATGGGGAGCATCAAGATCGAGCAACACGGCACCCAGAATCACAGTTTCACTCTCGAGGAGTTCAGGGAACGCTACCTCTCGAGTTATGGTTGTGTGCTTGACTAGTGTATGCCTGTCGGTTTTCCATTTTTTCTGAACCGCTAAAAAAATCGTCTGACGTGACGAAATAAATAAGGTGTAGGACACATCGGTAAAGAAACACTTCTTTTTGCGGCAGGGATAGCCTTGATACGGGGATGAAGGCTATGTCGCTGCTTTCACGGTTAGTTATCGTCTTTATTGTCATTTTCAATCTCTCCGGGTGTGGGGGCGGTGGTTCTTCTTCCGATTCAGACAGCTCTTCTCCCAATTCCGGCGGATCAGGCTCCGGCGGTGGCGGATCAGGTTCCGGCGGCGATGTGTCCAGCGGACTGCTGTTCAGCCCGGATGGTGCAACGCTCGCCTATGTTGCGGATCAGAACCTGAATGATGTCTTTGAACTGTTTGTGGTTGAGCTCTCCAACCCGGGTGTGACGACGCGCATCAATCGTAATCCGGCGTCGGGCGGGGATGTGCTCACTGATCGCTACCGCTTCAGTCCCGCCAGCGATGCGCTTGCCTACGTGGCCGATGAAGACAGCAATGATATAAACGAGTTTTACCTGGTGGAACTCGCCAGTCCTGCAGTCTCCATCAAGTTGAACAGCCCGCTGACTGCAGGCGGCAACGTGTCAGCGGCGGAGTTAGAGATCAGTAGCGACGGGGAGCGGCTGGTCTACCTGGCAGACCAGGATGTCGATGAAGACTACGAACTGTACAGGGTCGACCTGGAGACACCGGGAAGTAGTGTAAAAGTCAGCCCGCTGTTACCGCCCGGCGGTGACGTAGTTACGTTTACCCTGATTCCGCAGGCCCACTTCTGAAACTGAACTCCATGCAGCTTGACGGGTCTACTGCTGCAGTTGATCAGGCTATCAGGAATTACCTTATGCCGGCAAAGCCAGTGCGTCATGTCATCAGGTACCTCAGCCGGATGTTGCTGCTGGTACTGCTCGTCAATACACATGCGGCGGCTGGTGATGTCGTCGCCAAGACGATTTTCCTGGTGGATGAAGACGACCGCATCGTTGCCGCGAACACGGCGACCGGGCAGTTTTTCAGCCTGTCGATCCATGCAAAGGAAAAGATTCTCCAGCGCTATGTTGCCAACGGTGTGGCGATCCTGGTGACCAACCAGCGTTTCGCAGGTGTCGGCTCCTATCCCTCCGGCTGGAGCAGTTTGCGTCGCATTGCCGGTGAGCAGGTGCTGACAGCAGAGGTGGTCGACCGGTCGGCACTGCTGGTCACCTCGGACCGCATACTGACCTTTAACGGAGACAGCGGTTCATGGGCCGAGACGCGGCGCTGACAAATCCGGTTTTACCTTAAGGAGTACTAGGGAACATCTGAACAATTACCAAAATCACCGCATTGAGGCAGAGCAATGCCTGTAGGGTGCACTCCGTGCACCATGAAACAACCGCTTGCATGTTCTCCATGGTGCACGGAGTGCACCCTACATTGATATATTGAATTAATCAGAGCTTCCCTAGTTTTTCAGTGTTTTTCAGTGTTTTTCCGTGTGCTTCCGTGGCCAGTTATGGGTTTATATTCATAACGCGGCCCAGCTAATCAGCATTCGGCTTTAGTTGTCTTTTTTCAATAACTCGGCCAGTCCTGCCAGCGGGTTATGGGTGGCGGTCTGTTTATTCTTGCTTGCGGTATCCGTATCACCGACGCTCTCGCCATCAAGGTAACGGGCATGCTCGTTATCATGGCAGTAGAGGCACAATAATTCCCAGTTGCTGCCATCTTCCGGATTGTTGTCGTGATTGTGATCACGGTGGTGCACCGTCAGTTCATGGACATTCGCGCGGGTGAATTCACGCGAGCAACGGCCGCATACCCAAGGGTACATCTTCAGCGACTTTTCCCGGTAGCCCTGTTCACGTTCTGCTTGTTTACGCCGGGCATCGGCGACAATGGCGTCCAGCCTGCCGTTTTTCGAGGGTGGTTTCTTTTCAGTCATGTGCGTGCAGGAAATGTTGTGCAACCGATTTTCAGACAATACATCAGCTCTTCTTGACATGCTTGATGTAACGCGGATGTGCAATCTGGTTTACCTTCAGTGAATCACCTGAAATTGTCAAGCCTGTGTCGTGACCGGCAAGGTTTAATTTGCAACACACGGCACCACGCCAGCTGATCGGTAACGGGGCGTGATCGCGGTAGGTAAAGATGTTGTCGGTGAGGTCGCCGCCCGTGACCTCGCAGGGGCAGGTCGGCAGTTCGCCTTCAAGCTCGATACCCTGGATGGTGAGGTCGATTGCCTGTGTCCAGAGTGAATCCTCGATGGCGTTTTCCATTTCCTGTACCAGGTGAACCAGTGAAAAGTGCAGCGTGATTTCATCCTCGCCCTGTTCAATGCTTTCCAGTTGTGCGCCGGGCAGCTGCAGTATCTGGGTGGTATCGCTCATGTGTTGTCCTTCGTTTCTGTGTCAGTGAGTTGTGTTTTGAAGCTGTCTGTGTCGGTGATCGGTGCACTGCAGCTATGACCGCTGCACACGTAGGCCACGATTTCACCCCGGGGTGCACGTTCGCCCAGTTGCCCGGGCAACGGTTCCACGGTTTCCGGAATCGTCAGTGTCACGCGTCGCGGCGCATAGGGTCGGGTTGCCAGAGACTGCCAGTCAGCCGTCGAGTCGGCGTTACCGCGGATGACCACGGTCTGCAGCGGGAACAGCGATTCCTCCAGTGCCAGCAGCAGGCTTGCATGGCCGTGCGGCATGCTCTGGATTCCCGGCCAGATGGCCTTCAGGGTGTTTTCCGCGGCGGTCAGGTAGCGGCTGTCACCCAGCAGGTGTCCGAGGCGCCCCAGCACCTTGGCCGCTATGCCGTTACCGGAGGGGGTGGCATCGTCATGCGTGGGCCTGGGACGTTGAATGAGTGTTTCATGGTCATCCGAGGTAAAGAAAAATCCGCCCTGCGGATCCTGAAAGTGCTGCAGTACCACCTCTGCCAGTTCAATCGCGAACGACAGGTCCCGCTCCCGCCAGCGTACCTGCAACAGCTCGAGCAGGCCGTCGATCAGGTAAACATAGTCATCCAGGTAGGCATTCAGGTGCGCGCGATCCCCCTTGCTGGTGGCGAGCAGCCGGCCATCTTTCCACAGTGTTTGCTGAATGAAATCGAGCGCACGCCCTGCCGAGGCGATCCAGTCCGGCATGTCGAGGTGACGCCCGGCAATGGCCATGCCGCGGATCATCAGGCCGTTCCACGAGGTCAGTATCTTGTCATCCCGGCCCGGTGCGACGCGCTGTTCACGTGCTGCCAGCAGCTTGCTGCGGGCACGCTGCTCGCGCTGTTCGATTCCGGATTCGTCCAGTGAGAACTCCTCTGCGAGTTCTGCGCGGGTACGATACACATGCAGGTGCCAGTATCCCTCGAAGTTGGCGGTACGGTCGAGGCCATAGCGTCGCGCAAACACGGCGTAGTCGTCCTCGCTCAGCAGTGCTTTTACTTCGGCCGGCGTCCACACGTAGTACTTGCCTTCCTCGCCTTCGGAATCCGCATCGAGGCTGGAGTAATAGCCTCCCTGCGGTGACTGCATCTCGCGCATCACCCAGTCAGCGGTTTGCTCGCAGACGCGCCTGAACAGGGGATTGCCGGTTGCCGCCCAGGCCTCTGCATAGAGGGCAAGCAGGGCGCCATTGTCATAGAGCATCTTTTCGAAATGCGGGATCATCCAGTGATCGTCCACCGAGTAACGGCAGAAGCCACCGCCGAGCTGGTCGAAAAGGCCGCCGCGAGCCATCTTCTCCAGGGTAAAAACAACCATGTGCAGGGCACGCTGGTCGGTGGTTCCCGCCGAGGTACGTGCACCGGCCCAGTGACGCAGCAAACGCTCTATATTGGTCGGGTGCGGAAACTTCGGTGCACTGCCGAAACCGCCATCACGCTCGTCGAAGGCCTGTTCGAGTTGCTGGCGTGCGGTATCCAGCGGCAACGGGTTGAGGGACTTTGCCGCATCACCCTGCTGCATCGATTGCAGGGCATCAATCAGGGTACTGTTCTGCTTGCGGATGTCAGCCTCGTTGTTGCCGAGAAAGTCATGCACGCGTTGCAGCAGGTCACGGAAGGACGGCATGCCATGACGTGGTTCATTCGGGAAGTAGGTGCCGGCAAAAAACGGCACCCTGTCATCCGGCGTCAGGAACACCGTCAGCGGCCAGCCACCGGAGCGCCGCGTCAACAGTGAATGTGCTGTCTGGTATATCTTGTCGATATCCGGCCGCTCCTCACGGTCGACCTTGATGTTGACGAACAGGCGGTTCATCAGCGCGGCTGTCTGCGGGTCTTCAAATGACTCGTGGGCCATGACATGGCACCAGTGGCAGGCGGAGTAGCCGACGGAAAGCAGTATGGGCTTGTTTTCCCGGCGTGCCTTCTCCAGTGCCGCCGTTCCCCACGGGTACCACTCAACCGGGTTGTGTGCATGCTGCAGCAGGTACGGGCTGGTCTCGTCGATGAGGGAATTGGTAAAGTCGTTTTCCTTGCTCATGTGATCCTTTTCGTACTGTCGCAGCGGGCAGTGTACTATAGACGAAGCTATAAACCGTGTATGCAGATGCCAGTTTATATACCTGATCACTGTAAGGAAATCGTGTGGACCTGAGTATTGTTATTCCGGTTTTTAATGAGGTGGAGTGTATCGGTCCGCTGCTTGATGAAATCGATATGTGCCTCGCCGCTGAACCGGGCTTTGAAATTATCGTCGTCGATGATGGCAGTATCGACGGTACGGCCGCGGTATTGCAGGCGGCCCGCCAGTCTTGCCCGGGATTGAGGATCCTGCATCACCGGGAGTGTTACGGCCAGAGCGCCGCGATTGCATCCGGTGTGCAGGCAGCCAGCAAGCAGTGGATCGCGACACTCGATGGTGATGGCCAGAATGACCCCGCCGACATCCTGAAACTGTACCGGATCATGGACGAGAGCCCCGATGATGTGCACATGGTCGCCGGCTATCGCAAGCAGCGCGTGGATGGCTGGTTAAAGCGCACCGCCTCGCGCATTGCGAACGCGGTCCGGGAGGCGGTGCTGCATGACAACAGTCCGGATTCAGCCTGTGGTCTGAGGATCTTTGCGCGCACGACCTTTCTGAATCTGCCGCGCTTTGATCACATGCACCGTTTCCTGCCGGCACTGGTACAGCGGCAGGGTGGCAAGGTCCTGTCGGTCGAGGTCAATCACCGCAAGCGCCTGCGGGGTCAGTCAAAGTATGGCATCCACAACCGCTTGTGGGTGGGTATAGTCGATCTGCTGGGCGTGCGCTGGCTGCAACGCCGCGGCAGGCAGCCGGTTGTTTCTGAAATCAGATAGTCTTCATGCTGGCGCGACTGATTTTCCGTGGATTGCTGGTGATGCTGGTCCTGGTGCTGATCGCCTGGCTGCTGAAGGACGTGCTGGATGCGGACTGGATTGATGCGCAGGTGCGCAACCGCGGAGTTGCCGGTGTGCTGTTGTTTGTGCTGGTCTGTTGCCTGCTCGGCAGTGTCGGCCTGTCACGCCAGGTGATTGCCTTTCTCGGTGGTTATGCCTTCGGTTTCTCACAGGGCCTGGTGCTGTCCATGCT
>JBATFE010000188.1:0-14185 GCA_049664445.1 Gammaproteobacteria bacterium | reverse complement strand
CATAGACCGGGTAGTCATCTGCCGAGGTGCGCTTGCCATAGCCGTTCTCGGTTGCAGTCAGTACCGGGCTGTCACTGGCGATAATCAGAGAAATAACATGCTGCCCCGGTTGCAGCTTGATGCCGCGCACGCCGCAGGCAGTGCGGCCCATGACACGCACATCAGCCTCCTTGAAGCGAATCACCTTGCCGGCATCGGTGAACAGCATGATGTCACGCGTACCATCCGTAATCGCAACATCGATCAGGAAATCGCCATCACGCAAATCAATACCGATGATGCCGTTGGCACGCGGGCGGGAAAAACTGGAGAGCGCGGTCTTCTTCACGGTCCCCATCGCCGTGGCCATGAAGATGTAGTGATCATCCGTGAAGTCGCGAATCGGCAGTATGGCATTGATGCGCTCTTCCGCTTCCAGCGGCAACAGGTTCACAATCGGTTTGCCGCGCGATATACGGCTGGCCTGCGGCAACTCGTAGACCTTCAGCCAGTAGACCTTGCCACGGCTGGAAAAACACAGAATGGTGTCATGGGTGCTGGCAATAAAGAGCTTGTCAATGAAATCCTCTTCCCGGACGCCGGCCGCACTCTTGCCGCGACCACCGCGGCGCTGCGCGCGGTAATCGGACAGCGGCTGCGACTTCGCATAGCCGGCATGCGACAGCGTGACTACCACATCCTCTTCGGTAATCAGGTCTTCCAGTGTCAGATCCAGGTGATCGGTGAGGATTTCAGTACGCCGCTCATCACCGAACTGGTCGCGCATTTCCTCGAGCTCTTCACGAATCACCTGCATCAGGCGATCCGGGTTTTGCAGGATCGTCAGCAGTTCGTCGATCAGGTCAAGCAGCTCCTTGTACTCATTGACGATCTTGTCCTGCTCCAGGCCTGTCAGCTGGTGCAGGCGCAGATCAAGGATGGCCTGTGTCTGCGTCTCCGACAGGCGGTAACCGTCTGCCACCATACCGAAACCGGCTTCCAGGTCGTCGGGACGCGAGGCATCGGCACCGCTGCGTTCCAGCATGCCAGTGACTGCACCCGGTTCCCAGCTGCGGTCCATCAATGCCTGCTTGGCCACCGCACGGTTCGGGGATGACTTGATGAGCCGGATGACTTCATCAATATTCGACAACGCGACGGACAGACCTTCCAGGATATGTGCGCGCTGCCGTGCCTTGCGCAGGTCAAATACCGTACGCCGCGTGACGACGTCACGGCGATGGCGGATAAAGGCCTGCAGACACTGTTTCAGGTTGAGCAGTTGCGGGCGACCATCGACCAGCGCCACCACGTTGATACCGAAGACATTCTGCAGCTGGGTATGCTGGTAGAGATTGTTCAGTACCACTTCGGCCACTTCACCGCGCTTCAGGTCCACCACCATGCGCATGCCGTCCTTGTCCGACTCGTCACGCAGACCGGAGATACCCTCGATCTTCTTGTCCTTGACCAGCTCGGCAATCTTTTCCAGCAGGCGCGCCTTGTTGACCTGGTAGGGCAGTTCAGTGAACACCAGTTTCTGGCGGCCCTTGCTGTCGTCCTCGACGTGGTTGCGTGCACGGATATGGATGCGGCCACGACCGGTACGGTAGGCCTCGTGTATACCGCGCACACCATTGATGATGCCGGCGGTTGGAAAATCCGGACCGGGCACGTATTCCATCAGACCGGCAATATCGAGATCGGGGTTTTCGATCAGCGCCAGACAGGCATTGGTTATTTCTGTCAGGTTATGCGGTGGAATATTGGTCGCCATACCGACGGCGATACCGGCAGAACCATTGACCAGCAGGTTCGGCACCCGCGTCGGGAATACGGAAGGCTCATGCTCTGTTTCGTCGTAGTTGGCAACGAAATCGACCGTTTCCTTGTCAATATCGGCAATCAGTTCATGCGCGATCCTGGACATGCGCACTTCGGTGTAACGCATGGCGGCGGGTGAGTCACCGTCCACGGAGCCGAAGTTGCCCTGCCCGTCGACCAGCATGTAACGCAGCGAGAACGGTTGCGCCATGCGCACGATGGTGTCATACACCGCCGTGTCGCCGTGCGGGTGGTACTTGCCGATGACGTCACCGACAATACGCGCCGATTTCTTGTAGGGCTTGTTCCAGTCGTTGCCGAGCTCGCTCATGGCGAACAGGGCACGACGGTGCACCGGTTTCAGGCCATCGCGCACATCCGGCAGGGCACGTCCCACGATCACGCTCATGGCGTAATCGAGGTAGGATTGTTTCATCTCGTCTTCGAGATTGACGGGCAGAATTTCTTTCGCGAAGTCACTCATTAGAATTGGGGTAACCAACGTCCTTGCTTATGTGGTTTCAGGCCGTAAACAGCGTCCAGCGGTAACGACAGCAATAAAGACCGCCCATTTTAGCACAGCCGACTACCCCACTACACCCGCAAAATAATGCTTTCTGACGCCACTCAGGCCGCCTGCCGGCTTTTCAGGGTAATTCGCATTCCGCTGTCAGGCTGACGGCAAACCGGGGTGGAAGGCGGCCAGTTTGGCGCGGTCGGGGGCGGCGATGACGCCGGCCTCGGTGACCAGGTAATCCACCAGTGCCGCCGGAGTGATGTCAAAGGCCGGGTTCCAGGCTGTGGCACCCGGGGCGGCAATCCGCTGCCCGGCCTGCTCGAGCACCTCCGTCTCGGGGCGCTGCTCGATGGTCACCTGGCTGCCATCCCGCATCTCCATATCCAGTGTCGACAGCGGTGCAGCGACCATCATCTTGACACCGTGATAGCGACAGCTCACGGCCAGCTGGTAGGTGCCGATCTTGTTGATCACATCGCCGTTGGCGGCCACACGGTCGGCGCCGGTGATCACCCATTGCACGTGTTTTTTTTGCATCAAAAAGGCCGCCGCATTATCGGTGATCAACGTCACCGGGATTTCATCATGGACCAGTTCCCAGGCCGTCAGTCGCGCACCCTGCAGCCAGGGCCGCGTTTCCCCGGCAAATACCCTGCTCAGTTTGTGGTCCGCCCAGGCAGTGCGCACCACACCCAGTGCAGTACCGTAGCCGCCCGTCGCCAGTGACCCGGTATTACAATAGGTCAGCACGGAATCACCCTTTTTTATAAGTGCTGCACCGTGTTCACCGATCTGGATATTGGCATCGATATCCTCCTGGTGAATATGTCTTGCCTCATCCAGCAAGGCAGCGACCGGTTCATCAGTTGTCCGGGACAGGCGCCGCTGCATGCGCTGCAGCGCCCAAACCAGGTTGACGGCCGTCGGCCGGGCATCAGACAAGCGCTGCATATCACGTAGCAGCAGGGTTCGCCAGTCAGCCGGGGAGCGGGTGGTGTGTTGCTGCGCCGCCAGTACCACCGCATAGGCAGCAGTAATACCGATGGCCGGCGCACCACGCACCACCATGTCACGAATGGCGTCAGCGACGGCAGGAGCGTCCGTGAAATCGAGATAGACCTCTTCGTGGGGCAAACGGCGCTGGTCGAGTAACTGCAGACCCGATCCGCTCCAGTTAATGGCTTGAAATGAAGATTTCATCAGTGGTTGTAAGGCATTTAGCCTGTGGTATATAATCCGAATCAGGGTATTCTACTGATTCCATGTGAAAAAACAGTTGTACGGGGGGCTAGCATCGGATTAAATTAACGTCTAGAATGCGACCCCAGCAATGACACTTACCCCTCAAACTAACTACACCACAGGAGTGGATAAAAATGAAGATTGATTATCGCATCGGAGGTCTGATCACCTCAATTGCTGCCGGCGTGTTGTTTGCAAGCTCAGCGATTGCACATGAAGGCGGCATGGCAACCCAGGGTTATGTCGGTGATTCATCCGGGCACAACGTGATGGACAGCAGTGGCGATTGTGTGCGCACCAGCTCCTGGAAAGTCGGAGACATGACCGTCGAGTGTGGCGCTGAACCACCAGCACCGGAAGTCAAGGCCGAAGCCCCGCCGCCACCGCCGCCACCGCCTGTGGTCAAGTATGAAAAGACCACCATGTCGACGACTGCGCTATTTGCTTTCGACAGTGCCGTACTGAAAGAAGAAGGCAAGGTTGAATTGCAAACTCTCGGTGACGAAATCAAGGCCAAGGGCGCCAAGGTTGTCGATATCGACATTATCGGCCATACCGACAGCACCGGTCCTGCCGAGTACAACCAGGGCCTGTCTGAACGCCGCGCCCAGGCCGTTGCCGATTACATCATTGCCGAAGGCATCGATGCCAGCATCATTGATGTCAGCGGTGAAGGCGAGAACAACCCGATCGCCAACAACGATACCCGTGAAGGTCGCGCTGAGAACCGTCGTGTTGATGTCAACGTCGGTGTCGAACAGCCTGCTGCAATGTAACGTAACACGCAACATCGGTATCAAACCCACCGTCTGCCTGTCGGCCGGTGGGTTTTTTTTGCCTCAAAAAAGCAACAGCGGCGGCGCCAGGCTACCCGCTGTGAAGCGCCTTCGTTATACTGCCACGTGTGCCTGAACTCTGCAGGACCCTTGCATGACTGCTGTTGATACACTGATCCATAGCCGCTGGATTGCCCCGGTGGAACCGGCTGCCACCCTCCTCGAGCATCACAGTGTGGCCATCCATGAAGGCCGCATACAGGCTATACTGCCGACCGAACAGGCGCTCTCGTCCTACACTGCCAGTATTGAACACGCTCTGCATCGACACCTGCTGATTCCCGGACTGATCAATGCACACACCCATGCCGCCATGTCGCTGCTACGCGGCCTGGCCGATGACCTGCCACTGAACGAGTGGCTCAACGAGCACATCTGGCCCGCCGAGTCCCGCTGGGTCAATGAAGAATTTGTGCATGATGGCACACAACTCGCCATGGCAGAGATGCTGCGCAGCGGCACCACCTGTTTCAACGACATGTATTTCTTCCCCGACACTGCCGCACGCGCTGCCGCCAGTTGCGGCATGCGCGCCTGTGTCGGGCTGATCGTGCTCGACTTCCCGACGGTGTGGGCACAGGATGCCGATGAATATATCTCCCGGGGGCTGTCGGTACATGACCAGTACCGCAGCGACCCCCTGATCACGACACTGTTTGCACCCCATGCCCCCTACACGGTCTCGGACAAGCCACTGGAACACATCCGCGTACTTGCGGATGAACTGGACATGGGGATCCACATGCATGTCCACGAAACCGCCGATGAAATCGACAAGGCCGTCGAACTGACCGGTAAGCGCCCGCTGGCACGTTTACGGGACCTGGGCCTGATCTCGCCTGCCATGCTGGCCGTCCACATGACACAATTGAGCACGGAAGAAATCAGCGAATTTGCCGGCGGCGGTGCCCACGTGGTGCACTGTCCCGAGTCAAACCTGAAGCTGGCCAGTGGCTTTTGCGCGGCACACACCCTGAATACAGCCGGTATCAATGTGGCCCTCGGTACAGACGGCGCGGCCAGCAATAATGATCTTGATATGCTCGGTGAAATGCGCACTGCGGCACTGCTCGGCAAGGCTGTTTGCGGCGACGCCAGCGCCCTGCCCGCACACACCATTCTGAAGATGGCGACGTTGAATGGCGCGAAGGCACTCGGTATCGATGCAGAGGCCGGATCACTGCTGGCGGGGAAATGGGCAGACATCACCGCCGTGTGCCTGGATACCCTTGAAACCCAGCCGGTTTACAATCCGGTCTCGCAACTGGTGTACGCCACTGGCCGCGAACAGGTCACGGACGTCTGGGTAGCCGGGCAGCACCTGTTAAAGGATCGTCGACTGACAACACTCGACGGCAACGACATACTTGAGCGCACCCGCGACTGGCATGCGCGAATCAGCACATCGCAGGACATCCGTACCCCTTCAAGGTGATAACGCCATGACCACAACACACAATGTCGACCCCGGCGAAATAGAGAAATTTGAAAAACTGGCAGGCCGCTGGTGGGACCCGCACAGTGAATTCAAGCCGCTGCATGACATCAACCCGCTGCGTCTCGACTATATTGACCGGCTTGCAGCGCTTGCCGGCAAGCACGTGGTCGATGTCGGTTGTGGCGGTGGCCTGCTCACCGAGGGCATGGCTGCGCGCGGCGCACAGGTAATCGGGATTGATATGGGCAAGACGCCCTTGAGTGTTGCGCGGCTTCACCAGCATGAATCGGGCCTCGATATCGATTACCGGCAGACAACGGCCGAGCAGCTGGCTGCGGAACAGGCCGGCAGTTTCGATACGGTCACCTGCCTGGAAATGCTGGAACATGTCCCGGACCCGGCCGCCACCATTGCCGCCTGCGCGCAGTTGATCAGGGATGATGGTTACATCTTCCTGTCCACCATCAACCGCAACCCCAAGGCTTACCTGTTTGCGGTGATCGGCGCTGAATACCTGCTGCGACTGTTACCCCGGGGCACGCATGACTATTCAAAGTTCATACGTCCCTCGGAAATGGAGGCCTGGGCACGGCAAGCCGGCCTGCAACTCGTCGATCTCACCGGTATGAGCTACAACCCGCTGACGCAGGAATACAAGCTCGGCACCGATGTGTCGGTCAACTACCTCGCCTGTTTCCGGAAAGCCTGACAGCACCCGACTCATGTCGAGTGCGGACATTCGTACCATCCTGTTCGATCTGGACGGCACTCTACTGGACACTGCACCGGACCTGGCTGCCGCCCTGAATACCGTTCTTGAAGAAAACCGCCTGCCGCCACTGCCGTTTGCGCCGATCCGTCCGGCGGTATCGCACGGCGGCAGCGCACTCATCAAACTCGGCTTCAAACTGGAGCAGGACGACCCGCGTTTTGATGCCCTGCTGCAGCGACTGCTGGTCGTGTACCGCGAGAATATTTCCCGTCGCACGACATTGTTTCCGGGCATGGATGATCTGCTACGGGCGATCGAGCAACGCGGACTCAACTGGGGTGTGGTCACCAACAAGCCGGGCTGGCTGACCGACCCGCTGCTGAAAGATCTGCAGCTGTATGACCGTGCGCTCTGCGTCATCAGCGGTGACACCCTGCAGCAACGCAAACCGCATCCTGCACAGCTGCTGCATGCCTGCCAGCTTGCAAACAGCCTGCCCGAACAGTGTCTCTATGTCGGCGATGCACAGCGCGACATAGAAGCCGGAATCAATGCCGGCATGCACACCATGGTTGCCCTGTTCGGCTATTTCACGGAACAGGACCAGCCTCGGGACTGGGGCGCAAGTCACCTCATCGATGATCCACGCGAGCTGCTTGCGTGGCTCGACAACGGCCATGCCCGTGAATGACCGTCTGGCAATCGTACGCAGGCGACAATCGATGCTATGATCGCGACTCATGACGATCAACGAGATCACCTTGCTGGTTCTTGCCGTTGTAATCTCTCTGGAAATCGGGGCACTGGCAGCCTATCTCATAGAAAACCGCAAATATAACAGGCTGCATGACAAGTACACGCAGCTGCTCACTGCGCTGGAGTACGAGCGCAAGGCCGCTGACCACAAGGAGGCGACCTACCGCGAGACCACCCGCTCCCTGAAGGATACGTTCAACGCACTGGCCGGCAATGCACTGAAAAACAATACCGCCCAATTCCTGCAACTGGCCCGGGAAAACATGAAGCAGTACCAGATAAAGGCCGAGGATAATCTTGGCCAGAAGGAAAAGGCCATCGAAGGGCTGGTCAGGCCAATCAGGGACGCACTCGACAAGACCGAGGCGCAAATACGGCGCATGGAGAATGAGCGCAAGCAGGCACAGGGGGCATTAACCCAGCAGCTGCAGACCATTGCCGAGTCACATCGATTGCTGCAATCCGAGACACGCAACCTGGTGCAGGCGCTGCGCCGCCCGGAGGTGCGCGGGCAATGGGGCGAGCTGACGCTGAAGCGTCTTGCCGAACTCGCCGGCATGGTCGAGCATTGTGATTTTCACGAGCAACAAGCAGTGCAAACCGGCCAGGGACAACAACGCCCGGACATGGTGGTGCGCATGCCGGACAGGCGCGAAATCGTCGTCGATGCGAAAACCCCGCTGGATGCCTACCTGTCCGCCGTGGAATCCGTTGATGACAATGAGCGCAAGGGCCACCTTGAACACCACACGCGCAATGTCCGCGCCCGCATCAAGGAACTCTCCGGCAAGGCCTACTGGCGGCAGTTCAGTTGCAGTCCCGAGTTCGTGGTACTGTTTATTCCCGGTGACCAGTTTCTCAGTGCGGCACTGGAGATTGACCACACGCTGCTTGAAGAGGCGCTGTCACAAAACGTCATACTGGCCACACCGACGAGTTTCGTTGCACTGCTGAGGGCCATTGCATATGGCTGGCGCCAGGAGTCACTGGCCGAAAATGCCGACACCATACGCGAGGTCGGTCAGGATATGTATGACCGCCTGCTGACGTTTGCCGAACATCTCTCGAAGCTGGGTCGCAGCCTCGACAGCAGTGTCGAGCATTTCAACAAGGCGGTGGGGTCCTATGATTCACGCGTCCTGCCAGGCGCCCGCAAGTTCGTCGACATGGGAATCAATGCCGGCAAAGATCCGCAGGAACCGGCACACATCGAGCGCACACCCCGCCAGGTACAATCTGTCTAGCCGGGCGATTCATGCCGGGGATGACCTTCAGAACGCCACACACTGCCCGCTGTCTCGGGCATTTTTTGTCTGTCACAACGCTGGGCCGGTCACCGCAAACACCGGTATAATCTGTGTCTTCGATGAATCAAAAACCTGAATCTCTGCGCGATTGGCTGCCCCCGCCCGATTTGTTACAACACCGGGTGATACTGGTTACCGGCGCCGCCAACGGCATCGGCAAGGCCGTGGTAAAGGATATGGCCGCACACGGCGCCACGACCGTGTTGCTGGACCGGGACGTAAAGGGCCTGGAACAGACCTATGATGAGATCGTCGCGGCCGGCCATCCGCAACCGGCTATCTACCCGATGGACCTGCAGGGCGCGGCAGCGCAAGATTACACCCGGCTGGCAGCCACGCTGGAACAGGAATTCAAACAACTCGATGGACTGGTACACAATGCCGCCCAGCTGGGTGCCCTGGTTCCGTTCGCGAATTTCGAGCACGAACTCTGGTTCAACACCCTGCAGGTGAATCTCAACGCCCCCTACCTGATGACCATGGCATGCCTCGGCTTGCTGAACGCCAGCAAGGATGCCTCGATCGTATTTACATCCGATGCAGTCGGCCGTCATGGCAAGGCCTACTGGGGTGCCTACGCGGTATCAAAGGCGGGGCTTGAGGCCTTCATGCAGGTACTGGCCGATGAACTGGAGATGAATACACCCATCAGGGTCAACAGCATCGACCCGGGCCCGGTACGCACCACGCTGCGGCGCACGGCCTATCCGGCAGAAATGAGCGATACCCTCAATGCGCCCGGGGACATCACCCGGCCGTTCCTGTACCTGGCAGGACCAGAGAGCCGTGGAATCACCGGACAGCAGTTCACACTGAAAGCAATGCTTTGAGGCAAGCAGTGCCGTACGCGGCCAGCCAGGCCCGGTCAGCTATCCCAACCGGCTGGAACGTCCACCTCTCCCTTTTTGGCCTCGGCTTTGCGCTTGTTAAAGAACGTTGTAATGCGCGACATCATACTTTCCTGAATCGTACGTCCATCACCTTGCGATGCGGACACACGACGTGCGCTGTTGCTTGATGATCTGCTGATGTTGCTGTCAAGATCATCCTTCAACGCCAGCAATGCACGATTGTTCGGCTGGATGCTTAGCGCGCGGTCGATATAGCGTCCTGCCCTGTCATTGTCTCGTCGATTAACGGCTTTTCTTACGAGAGTGACATAAATATCAACAATCTCCTGAATACCTGCACGTGCGTCTGCGTTGTCAGGGTCCCGCCTCAGGACCGCAAGGAAATAACCGTAGGCATTATCCTCTTCCGGCGTTAGCAGGCGGTAGTCAGCAATCGACTGTTGGCCCAGCAAAATCAATTGCGCGATTTTTGTGTCCTGCATGACATCAGCCACCCCGGCACCAAACGCTACCGGCTGAAGCAGCGCGGCGGTCTCTGCGGGCCCCTGTTGTGCCAGTGGATCCCTGATTATCGCACCGCTGGCAGACTGGAAGTCAACGTCGGCATGCTGCTGCGTGGCGAGCATCAAGCCGTCACGACTTGTCGCTTCTGCCTTTGCAGAAGCATCGCCGGCAACCACAGCTTCATCCGGCGTTTCAACCCCTCCGGGCGTTTGGAAAGACGCGACAAACCTCAACTGCCGCTGTGGCTGCGACGATGAATCTTCGTTGACAGTAGCGACAGGTAACGGCTGCTGTACAGACTGCGGCTTGCTACCGAGCAGGGCCGTGTTATCCGGCACCGCGATCACATCGTCACCCGCCGGGGCGTGCGCTTCAGACAGTGCCTCGGTAACAGGCGCCTGGCCAAATAACGAGGGTAATGCCGCGATGGAGATCGTCGTGATCGCCAGGGTTGCAACCGTGACCACAAGGGTTTCCCTAAACCTGAGGCGACTGAGCAGTCGCTCTGCAATGGCACTGCCGTTGTGATGATCATCAGGAGCCGGACTAGCGGGACTGCTCACCTGTTCAGTCTTGATTACAACCGGATCTTCTGGCGGCTCGGCGGGTAAAGATTCGTGCGGAAACCAGGTAGCGGAATCGTCATGATGGCGAGCGACGAATTGCGCTTTCTGTCTGGCGGCCCGACGCGACGCCTCGGAAAGGGCAAATGCATGGGCATCCACCTTGTCTATCCGTATCACCAGGTCTGCCAGTGCGACCACGCCATCACGGATCTCCGGAATATCGCTGATACTGTCAGCGTCTGCCAGCAGGGTCGTGCCGGACTCCATGGGCGTTAACAACTCTTCATGCATCTCGGCCGAGATTGCCTGCACGTCCTCCTGGTCTAATATGTAACTGCCCTTGCCGAAACCAAGCAGCAACAAGCGGTTACAAATCTTGTTGATATGCCGTGGCACTCCCTTGCTCAGCTGGTAAATGGATGCCACCGCCTCACTGGCAAACTCCGGATCACCACTCCAGCCGGCACGCAACAGACGATATTCAATGTATGCCCTGGTTTCCGGAAGGTTTAATGGCAGGAGGTGATAATTTGCGATAACGCGCTGCTGGAACTGCTCCATTTCCGGCGTGCTCATCAGCTCCTGTAACGATTCCTGCCCGACAAGAAACAGTTGCAGCATGGTGCGGGACTCGGTCTGCAGGTCAGCCAGTATTCTCAGTTCTTCCAGGGCAGAATGCTGCAGGGCCTGTGCTTCATCCATAATCAGCAGCACGCGCCGACCGGCCTGCTCCTGCTGTAAAAAGTACTGCTGTATCAGATGGCGCAGTGTCGCCTTGTCCAGTTCCGCAGCATCGATATCGTAGGCATAGGCCATCGCTCGCAACAGCTCATCGGCACCGTAATTGGAAACGGCAATGCGCTTTGCAATCACCCTGCTGTTGTCTATTTCCCTGAGGAAGGTTTCTACCAGCATGGTCTTGCCCGTGCCCGGTCGACCGGTCACCATGACAAAACCTTCTCCCTGCTCCAGGGCGTATTCGAGATATTCCCGTGCGCTTTTGTAACCGCAATGGCTAAAACAGAAATCCGGGTCGGGCGCCAGCCTGAAGGGATTAGTGCTTAATTGATAAAAATCCTCAAACATTACAATTACTCTATATACCCATTTGCTTATTTCACTAGGGCGTTATTCAAACTACCATCCGACCATCCGGTGCGTCATTATTCTGACACACCATTATCTGCCCGATTTTGGCTACTAGTCAAGTTATAGACGTTCCGCGGCCGGTTATCTACGCAGAGAAAGTAACTATGTGTAAAAAGTCAGTTGCAGGTGATAGTTTTGAGGCCATACAAACAGGGAAGGCTCACTTCATAATATCCACATGGACACCCCGGGCCTCCAGCGCGTCAGCGCGTGCGGAGATATAGCGCTGGAAGCTGGGTTGCTCCCGGTAGGCACCGGAGGCCACGTAATCTATTGCCGACTGGATGTGAAAGGCCTTCAGGTAGGCCTCGGTTCGAAACACCTCGACACCCTGTGCGTCGAAGAAAACCAGTGATGGCGCATACTGTACATTCAGGTCCCTGGCCCACTGGACAATACTGCTGGTCTTGCCATCCGGCCGTCTCAGCGGATCTTCAGACCACATATCCAGCAGTAGCACGTCAACCCGCTGCAACTGTTCCCTGCTCTGCTGACGTTTCAGAATATCCAGGTGCAACTCGTCACAGGGCGCGCATTCTTTTTGTTCAAACAGTACCAGCAGCGGACGCCCTCCCTCGCGCTTGTCCAGCGCGGCAGCAGTCGACAGGTATGTCGCATCCTGGTGCAAAACCCCGCTGGCCGCCAGCGGCGACAGTGCCGAGTAGTATTCCCTGAATGTCGGCGCAACACCGTTGTACTTCGCAGCGTAGTCCAGTGCCGCATTGAACTTGTGTGGTGGATAGTAACCATTCACCCTGAGAATAACGTTGCCCTGTTCATTCAGGAACAGCAGCGTCGGCGTAAACATCACGCGCAGCGACTTCGCGAACGCTTTCTCGGTCGTCAGCCCGGCGTCGAAGCCGGTCACCTCCCTGTCGCCCCAGATGTTGATCGCAATGACTTCGTAATGTTCGCGGGTCTTGTTTTCTGTCTCCTGCAGGGCAAAGTTGGTCTCAAGGAGTTTCTTGCAGTAGGGACAGCCATCCTGGTAAAAGTACAGGATCACGCGCTTGCCAGCGCTCGCCGCCTCATTGACATCCTCGCGAATATCAAGAAAGGAATTTGCGAACCACGCCGGTTTGTCGATATAGCCCGGGTTGACCAGCCCCTCCGTCAACGCCTGCGATTCCGCTTCCGCCTGCACGACAGCAGCGAGGCATATGAGAAGAGCAAGCAGCGGCAAACGCGGTGTGCACATTATTTTCAGCACGAGACCTCCTGACTGCAGAAATGACCCTGCAAACGACGCCTGCAGTTGCAGCAATTGCCGCAGGCGCGGATTTCATCCGTGATGCTTTGTGCTGCCGGAAAGAAGAACAAGCGGCCGCGGATCATTACCAGCGCGCAGCAATGCTGCCCCCCTATGACACTAGTCTGGCAGAGATGTTCCCTCATTCAGCCCCGCTGGGGCAATGACCGCGCAGATGGCAATCAGCGCAGCGTGGACGTACCCGACAGACCTCCTTGGCATGGCGCACAATGAGCGCGTGGTACTCATTAAACAAGGCGACATCCGGACCCAGGGCAGACTCGATGGCAAGTCGCAAGGCCTCGTAGCTTTCGTTGCCAGCAAACAGCTGCAGCCGTGCAAACAGCCGGCGCGTATAGGCATCAATGACAAACACCGGTCGTTGAAAGGCATACAGCAAGATATCATCTGCCGTTTCCGGACCAATACCGTGCACGGACAACAGCATCTGGCGCAACTCGTCGCCTGCTGTTTGTGACAGGCTGCTGAAACCGCCTGCCTGCTCATACCAGTGGCAGAAGTGTTTCAATCTTGCTGCCTTTACATTGAAATAGCCGGAGGGCCTTAACCAGTTCGCAAGATGGTCCTTGCGTGTGGCCACAATGGCTGCGGCATCCAGCTTGTCGCGCGCACGCAGATTGGCTATTGCCTTCTCCACGTTGCTCCAGGCGGTGTTCTGCGTCAGGATCGCGCCCAGCATCACTTCGAAGGGTGATTCAGCCGGCCACCAGTGCTGCGGCCCGTAATGGTCGAAGAGTCGCTGGTAAATCAGCAGCAGGCTTTTTCGGCGACTCTGCACGGCTGCAGGCAAACAGCTAGCGACGACGGCGTGAATCCCTGCCCTGCGACTTTGGCCGTGCCGGCTGTGCAGGTGCATCCAGTTTTACCAGTGCGTATAACGCCCTGGTTTCTTCCGGATCGAGATCCCTGAACCGTCCGGCACGCACACTGCGCGGCAACTCGACCGGACCATAGCGAATACGGATCAGTCGACTGACCTGCAGGCCCTGTGACTCCCACAGGCGGCGCACCTCACGGTTCTTCCCTTCCCTGAGTATGACGTGATACCAGTGATTTGCGCCGGCACCGCCGGCATCCTGTATTGATGAGAACGAGGCCAGGCCATCCTCCAGCATGACGCCGTCCAGCAGGCGCTGCAGCACCTCGTCATCCACCTTGCCGAGTATGCGCACGGCGTATTCGCGCTCAACCTCCCAGGACGGGTGCATGAGGCGGTGCGCCAGTTCACCATCGG
>JBATFE010000187.1:0-12370 GCA_049664445.1 Gammaproteobacteria bacterium | reverse complement strand
TGGGTGTCACGGAAATAACCCGGCGAAGACTTGGCCCAGGTTGAAATACTCTGCTGCAAGGCCGAGGTTGCCCTGGGATCGGCCTTCAGCGCACTGACGACATCAACCCAGTCGAGCGCGTGCAGGTGATAGAAATGAACCAGGTGGTCCTGGGTGTACTGCGCCAGCATCATCAGGTTACGGATGTGGTTGGCGTTCGCGGGTATCTGGATACCGATCGCATCCTCAACCGCGCGCACCGAGGCCAGGGCGTGCACCCCGGTGCAGACACCGCAGATACGTTCGGTGAAGGCCCAGGCGTCGCGCGGATCGCGTCCCTTGAGAATGACCTCGAGGCCGCGCCACATGTTGCCGGTGGATACGGCGTTGCGGATGATATTATCGTCATCAACGTTGACCTCGATGCGTAAATGGCCCTCGATACGGCAGATCGGGTCGACCACCACGCGCTGCCCTCTGGTGTCAAGCTTGAAACCGTTAGCAGTGACCGTCTCAGTCATGGCTGGTGCCTCCCTTGTTGCTATCCTTTGAATGGCTGATGACCGAAGCTGCGGCGTGGGCCGCAACACCGATGGCAGCGGCACCTGCGAGTACGCCACCGACCTGGTTGGCGGTCAACTCGACCTCGCCGGGTACGTTGAGGTGCGTGACCGAACTGTAGAAGGAGCCACGATCCCAGAAGTTGTCCTCGGCACAGCCCAGGCAACCGTGCCCCGACTTGACCGGCCAGGACAATCCGCCATTCCACTCCACGGTGGAGCACGCATTGTGCGTGGTCGGTCCCTTGCAGCCGACCTTGTACAGGCAATACCCCTTGCGGGCGCCCTCATCGTCGAAACGCTCGACGAACTGGCCGGCGTCGAAATGTGGCCGCCGGTAGCACTTGTCGTGCAGGCGCTGGCCATAGAACATCTTCGGCCGTCCCTGGCGGTCGAGCTCGGGAAAGCGATCGAAGGTCAGCATGTAGGTGATCACACCGGTCATGACTTCCGCAATCGGGGGACAACCCGGCACCTTGATGATCGGTTTATCGGTAACCACCTTGTGGATGGGTACGGCGCGCGTTGGATTCGGCTTCGCCGCCTGTACGCAGCCCCATGAGGCACAGGAGCCCCAGGCAATGATGGCCTTGCAGTGACTGGCCATGCGGCGCAGTTTCTCCACATAGGGCTTGCCTGCCTGAATACAGTACATGCCGTCCTCGTTCAGTGGCGGATTGCCTTCACAGGCGAGAATGAAGTTGCCGTCGTACTTTTCGATAGTCTGCTCGAGAATTTCCTCCGCCTGGTGACCGGCAGCAGCCATCAGGGTATCGTCGTAATCAAGCGAGATCATCGACAGGATGACATCGGCCGCCAGCGGGTGACCCGAACGGATGAATGACTCGGAGCAACAGGTGCATTCCAGACCGTGCAGCCAGATCACCGGCGTGCGCGGTTTGGTCTCCAGCGCGTGGGCGATGGTGCCCGCGAACTCCGGCCCCAGTCCAAGCCCGGCGGCGGTGAGACTACAGAATTTCAGGAAACTGCGGCGTGTAATACCATGCTCGCGCATGGCCTCGTAAAAGGTCTGCTGGATAGCCATAGTAACGTTCTCCTCCGGAGTGGCGCAAACTGGCAAAGTGTAGATACACTGCACTGAAGGCAACTCATCGTGATCGCCTGACCAACCCGTATCACCTGTACCGGCGCCTTAATCTGCAAGAAGTGTAGTATTCAGTACCGATGTATTCATTAAGTAAATGATCATTACTTGACCCAGATCAAGTTAGCCAGTCACCGGCGACAGGACATATCAGCATATCGTAAACCAGCAATAGACGGCGCTGAACATGCACCACTTCGATTCGAAATCCCTGCCTTATACCTGCACACAACTGTTTGCACTGGTTGCTGATATTGAACGTTACCCTGCGTTCCTGCCCGGCTGGTCCTCGGTGCGTATATTGCATTCCGACAAATCACGGATGCAGGTCGAACAACAGCTCCGGCTGGGCCTGCTGCAGCTGCAGTTCGAGTCCACGGCTGAGCTCGAACACTGCAACCGCATCCTCATCACCAGCAGCGACCCGCCGTTTCATAAGATGACCATTGACTGGCGCTTCAATTCGCTGCGGGAAAATCACTGCGAAATCAGTGTCGAAATGACACTGCTGTTGCAGCCGGGCCCGTTAAAATACCCGCTGGAGAAAATACTGGGACACAGCAGCAGTCAACTGCTGTGGCTGTTCGAGAATCGCGCCCGTTCACTGTATTCCAGGGCCTGATGTACCCGGGTGGTATCACTGGTAGGCCAGCCGCTCTATGCTGATTTCGGTATCGCTACCGCATTAGCGCCTGTAATTGACGGAAAACCCGGCATGAGTTGATCCACATCAATTCATATTGCTGCAATCCGTTGGAGAATCAGACGCTGGCACCAGCAAGACTATCCGTAGTGACGCGATGACCCAACACATTGTTTTTGATGCTGATCTGATCCGGCGTTATAACCAGACGGGGCCGCGCTATACGTCCTATCCGACCGCTGCCCAGTTTCACGAGGGCATTACGGAAGCCGATTACCTGAAATGGGCGCAACACAGTAACGAGGACCCGATCCCGCGACAATTATCATTATATTTCCATATACCTTTCTGCGACACGGTGTGTTTTTACTGTGCCTGCACCAAGGTAGTCACCAAGAACCACAACCGCGCCGGCACCTATCTCGGTTACCTGTACCGGGAAATCGCGATGCAGGGCAAACTGTTCGACCGGGATCGTAGCGTCGAGCAACTGCACTGGGGCGGCGGCACACCGACCTTTCTCGATAATAATGAAATCCGTCAATTGATGGAGACGACGCGTCAGCATTTCTCCCTGCTCGACGATGACAGCGGCGAGTATGCCATCGAAATCGATCCGCGCTCGGTCGATAACGAGAAACTGCGCGTGCTGCGCGAGGCGGGCTTCAACCGTATCAGCCTCGGTGTGCAGGATGTCAACCCCGAGGTACAGCAAGCCGTCAACCGCATCCAGAGCGAAGAACTGACCCGTGGCGTGGCCGAGCAGGCCCGCGAACTGGGCTTCAAGTCCATCAACATGGACCTGATGTACGGCTTGCCGTTTCAGTCAGTGGCGAGTTTTGAGCAGACGCTGGAGGCCGTGATCGCGATGGACCCGAACCGCATCGCCGTCTACAACTATGCCCACCTGCCAACACGTTTCAAGCCACAGCGCCGCATCGATGAGGATACCCTGCCCTCAGCCGATGAAAAACTCGCCTTGCTGCAACACACCATTGAACACCTCACGGGTGCCGGCTATGTCTACATCGGCATGGATCACTTCGCGAAACCGGATGATGAACTGGCCATTGCGCAGCAGAACGGCACCCTGCAGCGAAACTTCCAGGGCTACTCGACGCACATGGACTGCGACCTGGTCAGCATGGGAATGTCGTCCATCGGACATGTCTGCGACAATTTCATCCAGAACGTGCGCACCATGGATCGCTACTATGAACTGCTGGATGCCGGCAAGCTGCCACTGGACCGGGGCATCGAACTGGAACCCGATGACCTGCTGCGCGGCGATATCATCTCCCGCCTGATGTGCGATTTCATGCTGGACATGAAGGCAGCGGAGAACAAGTGGCACTTCAGCTTCGACACCCACTTCAAGCCCGAACTGGAAGACCTGCAAAAGATGCAGGCGGATGGCCTGTTGCAAATAGAGGATGGAATACTGCGGGTGTTACCGGCAGGACGGCTGCTGGTGCGCAACATCTGCATGGTGTTTGACCGCTACCTGCGCAAGGGTGGCAATCAGACGCGCTTTTCCAGGGTTATCTAGTGCCTGCCCGGTCACTGAGGGCGGTGCCAGTCGAGGTTCTCCTGGTACTCATACCGGGCCGGAATCGGTATTCACTACGTTGCCTATAGTTGCGGACAGCGTACCGATAACCAGAAAGACAACAAACCCGAAGTCTATATCAGCTGTATTTCCGAAACCGTTTCTCAGCATAAGGAGGATGGCCAACAGGTAGGCGCCTCCAGCGACGAACCCTAGAATTTTCTGTGTCATTGCATGCCTCCCGGCCTGTAAACGCGCAAGATTTCATGATCAGCTGTACGAGCAGCTTCTGTATGGCTATCGCCAGAATACAGTTTTTCTTCAGCATCCCGGCAATGAATACCCGGTGACTGTTCGAACCAACAAAAAAGACAAGTCAGCTGGCGGAAATATACAGCCATTGCGAAGCCACATTGACGTCGTTGCCGAAAAATACAAGGAAGATCAATTCAGTATGATTGACCGGCGACGACAGCCTGGCGGATGACACAGCCGCATGTTTGCGGCCTCGTCCGGGGAAAAGCTGTCACCAATGGTCAGCGCAGGCGGGTGACATATTGCTGAATAGCGTCTACAGTAAGTGTTAATAACAAGTTGATACGTCACCTTGATGAAGAACGCGAAAAGTGCTGAAGGGGGCCGTAGAGTGCTACGTTTGCTGTCGATAATTGTCACCGTCGCCATACCTTGCATCATTGCTGCCGAAGAGGCTGATCCGGGCCAGGCTGGACAGCTCTACCCGGAAGCTCCCGGATTCACGGTCCAGCCGCGCGACGAAGAACTGCAATTCGGTGACTGTTCGCGTTGCCACGAGGAAGAGGACATCGATCCGGAACCCCGTCGACTGAGGACACGGCATGTGCGCGAGATCGATCATGGCGGCAACCGGTTCTGGTGCCTGACCTGCCATGCCGGCGATAACATCGATTATCTGCGCACGTCGGGTAACGAGAAAATTGATTTCGATCAGTCTTACCTCATTTGCGGCTCCTGCCATGCCGATCGTCAAAAGGACTGGTATTTCGGTGGCCACGGAAAGCGGGTAAGCGGCTGGCAGGAGGAACGGGTCATCCTCGCCTGTACCCACTGCCACGACCCCCACAAGCCGGCTGTGGAACCACGGCCACCGAAACCACCCCCCGCTGTTCGCGTTGGCCTGGAAAGGCAGCAGCATCAGCCACCCGCGACGTCCCGGGTGTGGGACCGTTAGATGTACAACACAGGTAACAGGCACCATGGCCAGTAAACATGACGACAAAAAGCCTGATGCGGTCGATTATTACCGCCGGGCGTTTCTGAAGCGTCTGGGAGTCACAACCGCAGCCGTCACCGCAGCCACCTCTGCACATGGCGCATGGGGTGGCAAGACACTGGGCGATGCATTTGCCGATTTTTTTCAGCAACATTACCAGCGCATGTCAGCACAGGAGCTGCAGGAGACGCTGGACAGAATAGAGCGCAAGGCGCAACAGCAGTATGCTGCCAGGATTACCTGTACCGATACACCGCCACTGGAAGGCGTCATTTTCGGTTACGCCATCAATATCTCGAAGTGCAAGGGCTATCGTGACTGTGTCGAGGCCTGTGCAGAAGAAAACAATCTGCCAGCGGATATTCGCTATATCCATGTCCTGGAAATGGATGAAGGCAACACCAGTCTGGAGCTGGCTGATCGCTACTATGAACACGAAACAGTTCCCGTGGAGGGAAAATACTACCTGCCTGTACAGTGCATGCAGTGCGACAATCCGCCCTGCGTCAAGGCATGCCCGGTAGAGGCCACCTGGATGGACGCTGATGGGATCGTCGTGGTTGACTACGACTGGTGCATCGGCTGTCGTTACTGCATGTCTGCCTGCCCCTATTCGGCGCGTTTTTTCAACTGGACCCGACCGCAACTGGTGGCCGACAGAATCAACCCGAACACAAACTATCTTGGCAACCGGCCGCGACCGGTCGGCGTCGTGGAAAAGTGCCACTTCTGTACCCAGCGCACACGCAAGGGGCGACAGCCTGCCTGCCAGGAGGCCTGTCCAACGGGCGCGCGCATCTTCGGTAATCTGCTGGACCCGAACAGCGAGATCCGCTACGTACTGGAGCACAAGGCCGTGTTCCGGTTAAAGGAGGATCTGGGCACGGAACCCAAGTTCTGGTATTACAGTGACCGCTGAGGGATAGTTGATGGCCTTGCTACTGTTTTTTCGCGACGCCTTCAGGGAGCTTTTCAGGGGCTCGCTGCTCTACTGGGGCTGGATAGTCTTCCTGTGGGCGATTATTGCCCTCGGCGTCTGGGAGTATATCGGCCAGCTCAATAACGGCCTGGTCGTCACCAATATGAGCAACCAGGTCTCCTGGGGCTTCTATATATCCAATTTCACCTTTCTGGTCGGAGTCGCCGCTGCTGCGGTGATGCTGGTGATCCCGGCCTATATCTTTGACCGCAAGGATATCCGCGATGTCGTGCTGCTGGGCGATACCATGGCCGTGACGGCAGTGATGATGGCGATGCTGTTCGTGATTGTCGACATCGGCCGGCCCGACCGCATCTGGCACATGATACCGCTGATCGGCCGCTTCAATTTTCCCGCCTCGCTGCTGGCCTGGGATGTCATCGTGCTGAGCGGTTACCTGCTGCTCAACCTGGGTATCTCTTTCTACCTGCTGTTCAGTCACTATCAGGGCCGTGAGGTGAAGCTGAAGACGTATCTGCCCTTTATCATGCTTGCCATCTTCTGGGCCATATCGATCCATACCGTCACGGCCTTTCTGTACTCGGCCAATACCGGCCGGCTCTTCTGGCACAACGCGCTGCTGGCACCACGCTTTATAGCCTCGGCATTCTGTTCCGGTCCGGCGCTTGCCATCATCATCCTGCAGATCGTACGCAAACTCGCCGGTTATCCGGTGCGACAGAGCGCGATCGACACCCTGCGTGTCACCATGACGGTGGCGTTACAGATTACGCTGTTTTTTGTGATCGCCGAGCTGTTTACAGAATTTTACTCCGAAGGGGCCGACTCCGCGTCGGCTCGCTATCTGTTCTTCGGCCTGCACGGGGCCGCGAAGCTGACACCCTGGATCTGGACCGCACTGGCACTGCTGGTGATTGCTGTGACTATCCTGATGATGCATAACCTGCGGCGCAAGCCGGTGTTGTTCAATATTGCCTGTGTACTGACAGTGATCGGCGTTTGGATCGAGAAAGGCATGGGGCTGGTCATCCCCGGTTACATCCCGACGCCAATGGGGGAAATCTATGAATACCTTCCGAATTCCACCGAGGTCATGATCAGCCTGGGAATCTGGGGCATCGGCCTGCTGACCTTTACCCTGCTTGCCAAGGCGGGCATGGCGATTGAGCGGGGTCAGGTTCGTCTGCGCGAGGACATCGAGGAAGAACTGGCGGGGTTGACCAACGATGAGGAAAAAGAATCCCTGACAAGGCCCACCTGATGACATTGCTTCAATGAAGCTGGCAGCAGGAGGGAGAATCAGGTGCGCTTGATACCCTTTGCGGCTTTCAGATCGGTACCGCTTACCTGTGCTTGCGTACGGACACACTCAGAAGCTGCTCGACAGGCTGTATGCCGGCATGGCGCAGAGGCTTTGCAATCTTTGCGGGCGATCACCCGCAAAGCAATCAGCCCGCCTTTTTGTCCAGGATATAGCTCAGGATGAGCAGCGTCGGAGGCCAGTGGCCCACGTAAATCCCCCAGCGCTCGCGATGCGCCTCCTCCATGACCGCCCGAAGAGCGGGGTCAGCGATGCCGGACATGACTTCTCTCCCGACCTCAGGGGCAATGAACCACGCCATCCAGGAGAGGGGGATAGAGATGATGCCGAACCAGAACAGCAGTTGAGCCAGTTTTTTCATGATTCTGTTTCCTCTGGATGATAAACGGCAGACGCCGGTTCAATATCACATAGCATAGTATCAAGTCGTAGATTAACTCAAGTGCGCAGGTCCATGGGAATGCCTCCTATCATACCGAGCGCTGATGAGAAAGAAGAATCCCTGGCAAGGCACACCTGATGACATTGCTTCAATGAAGCTGGCAGCGGGAGGGATGATCAGATGCTCTTGTTTCCCTTTGCAGCTTTCAGATCCGTGCCACGTAAATTCGCCTTGCGAAGGTCGGTACCGCTCATGTCTGCCTTGCTGACATTTGCCTTGGTGAAACGCGACTTGCGCAGGTCCGCGCCACTCAGATTGGCAGCGCTCAGATTCACCTTGCGCAGATCGGCCCCGTGAAGATTGGCCTTGCGCAAATCCGCGCCGTGGAGATTGGCCTTGCGCAACTTCGCCTTGCGCAAATCGCTCTTGCGCAGATTCGCCTTGCCCAGGTGCGCCCCGCACAAATCGGCGTTTTTCAGGCCCGCACCCACAAGCCGGGCCTTGACAAGATTTGCATCGCTCAGGTCCGCCTCATCAAGATAAGCGCCGCTCAGGTTCGCTTCGCAAAGGTTCGCCGTCTCCAGAACCGACTTGCGAAAATCCGTGGAGCGAAGATCTGCCTTCGACAGGACAGCATCGGTAAGGTCCGCGCCGCGCAAATCTGCCTCCCGAAGATCGGCGCCGGCAAGATCAGCGTTGCGAAGATTCGCATCCCGAAGATTCGCAAGCTTGAGGCTCGCACCGCGTAAATCTGCGCTGTGCAGATCCATGCCGCTGAGGTCCATTTTATCCAGCTCGGCACCACCAAGTTCCGGCATAACGTCCGGATTTTTATTGCGCCATACATGCCACACGCCATTACCCTGCTCAAGAACAGCGATATGTTCCTGATTGGCCGTTGCAACATTTGCCTCAGAAAGATCCGTCTTTTCGGTTGTCACATCCTGTTCGGTTACCATCATCTGCTATCACCCACCCGATGTAATATTTTCCTGCTATTTATCAAAGAAACAGGCCGCTACGACCAGTTAAAAGGCGGCACTATCAGGCCTTCCGGGCCACGCAGCCTTCTACCATGGCGCGCAACCGTGCAATATCCACCAGCACGACCTGCCGGCGTTTGACCGTCAGCAGCAAGTCCTTCTGGAACTGCGCGAACAGGCGGCTCACCGTCTCGATGGCCAGTCCGAGGTAATTGCCGATGTCCTGGCGCGACATCGGCAGATTGAAGGCGGTCGCAGACAGGCCCCGGGACGCATAGCGGGATGACAGACTGAGTAAAAATGCCGCCAGCCGCTCCTCCGCTGTGCGCTTCCCCAGTAACAACAACATGCCCTGGTCAGTACTGATCTCCTTGCTGACCACGCGCATCAACTGGCGGTTGAGACCAGGCAGGGAGGCGCACAGATCCTCAAGGCGTTCGTAGGGCAATTCGCAGACACTCGCAGTCTCCAGCACGATCGAACTGCTTGCATAGATACCATTATGCATGCCGTCCAGCCCGACCAGTTCACCTGGCAGGGTAAAGCCGAGCACCTGTTCATCGCCGTTTTCCGTCGTGCAGTAGGATTTCAGGGCACCCGAGCGAACCGCAAACAGGGAGCGACTCTGGTCACCGGCGCGAAAGATGTGTTGCCTGGGTTGGTAGGGGTGCTGGCGTTTGACGATCTTGTCGAGTTCATTGATATCATGACCACTCATGCCATTCGTCAGGCACAACTCTGTCAAGCTGCAGCTACTGCAGGAAACCTTGATATCAGCGATCTTCAGCGTTTCGCTTTTGGCCGGCATTCTTGATAACCGTGTTTGGCAATGAATTTGTAATAATTTTTTACAACATTACAACAAGTTATAAACTAATACACTTTTAAGCAGCCTGACACAGTATCATTCCCAACCCAATTACCACAAGCTACCAGGATATCCTGTTGTATTCATTAGCAAAACAAAGACTGAGTGCGCTGACCGGGAGTGGCCGGGCAGCATTACTGAAAGATAGCCTGACCGGGCTGGAGAAAGAAAGCCTGCGTGTTGCAACAGATGGCGGCATCGCGCAAACGCCACACCCCGTGGCCCTCGGTTCGGCACTGACACATCCCTGGATCACGACTGACTACTCCGAGGCGCTGCTGGAGTTTATTACTCCGCCAATGGAAAGAGCCTCCGCCGCACTGGACTACCTGCGTGAGCTGCAGCATTTCGTCTACCTGCGGCTTGACGGGGAACTGTTGTGGTCCTCGAGCATGCCGTGCGTGGTCGCCGGCGGTGCCAGTATTCCTGTTGCCCGGTACGGCACCTCCAACAGCGGCCTGATGAAAACCGTCTACCGGCGCGGTCTCGGCTACCGTTACGGACGCGTCATGCAGGTCATCGCCGGGGTGCATTACAACTACTCCTTTTCTGCAGACTTCTGGTCGGCCTATCAGCAACTGGAAGGTGACGCACGGCCGGTACAGGCCTTTATTTCCGAGCAGTACTTCGCACAGATACGCAACCTGCAACGCTATGGCTGGCTGATTCCCTACCTGTTCGGTGCCTCGCCGGCAGTGTGCAAGTCGTTCCTCGCCGGCAAACAGACAACGCTGCAGGAATTCAATGAAAATACCTATTACAGCCCGCATGCCACCTCGCTGCGCATGTGTGACATCGGTTACCAGAACAGCCTGGAAAACGAGGTCGGCTTCAAAGCCAGCTACGACAGCCTCGACGCCTATGTCGCAAGTCTGAGCAGGGCGATCGAAACCCCCTCGCCGCGCTTCGAAAAGATCGGGGTAAAGGTCGATGGCAGTTACCGGCAACTGAATGCCAACATGCTGCAAATTGAAAACGAGTATTACAGTTCCGTGCGGCCCAAGCAGGTACCCGAGTTTAACGAGAAACCGAGTCTGGCACTGCAGCGGCGCGGAGTACGCTATGTCGAGTTGCGCTCACTGGACATCAACATCTTCGATCCACGCGGCATCGACGAGACACAATGCCGCTTTATAGAAACCTTCATGGCCTTCTGCCAGTTGCAGGACAGCCCGGTCATCAGCGGCCTGGAACGCAAGGAGATTGACTATAATCTTGATGCCGTCGCGTATCGCGGCCGGGAACCCGGCTTGATGTTGCAACACAACGGCGTAACGCTGCCACTGCAACAGTGGGCCGGTGAATTGTGTGCGGCGATGCAGCCATTTGCCGCGGTTCTCGACGAGAACGAGAACGGCACGCCTTACCAGCAGGCCCTGCAAGCGCAGCAGGCCGCCGTTGCCGATCCCGACAAGACACTGTCGGCACAGGTGCTTGCCGGCATGCGTGAACACAATGAGGGTTATTTCCACTTCGCAAAGCGCATGTCACTAAAGCACCAGCAGTATTTTCTCGATCTTGAGGAGGACACGGCGCAATTTCAGGTGTTTAGCGAAACCGTCAGGCAATCACTGCAGCAACAACGCGCAATGGAGCATGCCAACCATGAATCCTTCGACGACTATCTGAAGAACTACTTCGCGCAAACGCTATAGGTTTATCGCGCATGCGCTGCGCGCCTGCACATCAATCCGCCAAGAGTGTTTTTCCATTATCCCGCCAGTACGAAGCCGACAGCGGCGAGATAAAAGCCGGCCGGGTAGTGCCAGCGCGGCGGCCTCCTGAGCAGGGCTTCCAGCAGTAACGTCAGGATGACACCCATCACCATATACAGTGGCACAACCTGCAGCGAGGTATAGTGACGCATGTCATCCGGAAGGTAGTAAAAGTAGAAGGTCCCGTAGAACAGCAGAAAAAAACCGTTCGCGAGAATCTCCAGCAAGGGACCATCGACACCGGATAGCAGGCCCTTCAGCCATTGCGGCCGTATCGTGATCGCATTTTGCCTTAGCACCTGGTGAAAGAAATATACGTAATAGCCGTACACCGGCCAGATAATAAAATTAAGCATGGAGGTGTAACCATCGTGAATGGGCCACACCCGGTACTGCCACAAGCGCTCGCCCATCACCATGAAATAGAGTTTCCCCAGGTAAACCTCGCAGACAACCGCGACCAGGAAGGCAACCGCCATGGAAAGTGCCAGCTGGTAGGCATCGATGCGTATCCATTGCCGTGACAGCAGTGAACCCAGCAGGTAGAACAGGCCGATACCAACCAGCGCCCCGGACAGACCCTGCAGGATCAGCATGCCGGTTTGGGGCAGTAACATCTATATGTGCGAGACCAGCTTTGCTTCAGGCACCTGTTCCTGAATGGCACTGGCGATCTCGAAGCGGATGCCGTTGATGGGCCGGATCGAGACCCACAGCAGATTCAGCTTCAGATTGAATTCAGCAAACACGACGGCATCCCTGAAATGCGTCAGTACGATATGCATATCCTGGATTGCACTGTCGACAAGATGTTTGGGCTTGTCGCGCAGGCCGGGGACCAGCATCATGAAGTCACTCAGCGGCCTGCCATTCTCATCGTGAGACGGTGCGCGTTTGCGCAGCGGTTCTGCGCGGGTATCGAATTTCACGGAAAGTCTTGGCAGAGTCATTATGATTACCCTGTGACTGGCTCTCGTTAATAATAGCCGAAATCCACGGCATCAACATGTGCGGCTTAAATTGCCAAAAAAACACAGCAAAATAACAAGACAGGCGATTCTCCAATACTAATG
>JBATFE010000186.1:0-2746 GCA_049664445.1 Gammaproteobacteria bacterium | reverse complement strand
AGAGACGCAGCTGGAGGCGGATTTCCTGCTGGTTAACCAGCAGGGTGTTGTGTTGAATGGCGATATTGAAAGCTTCCAGGCCGTTGATGCGCAGGAACAAGACGCTGCATTCATGTTGCCTGACGAGTGGGTCCGCGAGCGGGTTCTGGCGAGCAATTCCGGGAGCATTGAATTGGCGGATGGCTTGTGGAACTGGAAAAAACTTTCTCCTTTTTCCACCTTGAAAAGATTGAGCAAGGTGTTTCCGGAACACCAGGTCTCCTTTGACCAGATGATTTCCGATGACTTTTCACTGAAGCTGGTAGCGCACCGGCCTCCCGCTTCCTTAAAGGGCGTGCGCAGCGAGAATCGTTTTCTGATCTCTCTGGGTGTGATTATTTTTCTGTCAGTATATGGCGTTTCGCTGATATTTTATTTGAGCGGGCGTGCCCGTGTGCGGCAGGCAGAAGTGGAGGCCGCGCACGCGATGGCGCGCGCATCAAGCATGGGGCGCATGAAGGAGCTTGAAGAGCGCTTTCATCGCCTGGTTGATGCCAGCAGTATTGGCCAACTGGTTGTTGACAGCGATGGCCGGATTGAAATTTCCAATCTCGCTGCAGAGCGAATATTGGGCCATGAAAGAGGGGAACTCGAGGGTACCCTTGTGGATGCACTGTTGCCAGTCAGTTTGCAGGAGAAACACGTACACCACCGCAAGCAATTTATGCAGGCTCCGGAGGCCCGAATGATGGGTATTGGACGTGAACTGGCGGCCGTCAGAAAAGACGGTTCACCCGTACCTGTGGAAGTAGGCCTGACCCCCTACATGGATCATGACCGCCAGTTGATCCTGGTGAGTATCATCGACCTGTCCCATCGTGACGTCGTGGGCCGTACCAGATAAATAATCAACGGGGCCAGACTCGATTGATTTGTTGACCTACTCACCGGACACCGTCACCACAAGCCTGCGCCGGTATCCGCTAGTGCGGTGCTCCCACAGGTAGACGCCCTGCCAGGTACCCAGGTCGCAGCGTCCGTTACTGACTGGCAAGGTCAGGTCAGAGCCGGAGAGCATGGTTCTGATGTGAGCCGGCATGTCATCCGGACCTTCAGCCGTGTGTTCGAAGATCGGATCACCGTCAGTGACCAGGCGTGCCATGTAGCGCTCCAGGTCGGTACGCACATCAGGGTCGGCATTCTCGCACAACAGCAGTGAGGCACTGGTGTGTTGCAGGAATACATGACACAGGCCGGTGGCTACCCCGGACAAGTGCACCTGTTCCAGTATAGCGTCGGTGATCGAAGTCGTACCGCGTCCGTGAGTCGCGAATGTCAGTTTGTTTTGGTAAACCCTCATTGTCGTAACATGTACAACCAATCAATCGATCGAATCTGACCCTGCTGCATCTGCCAGCGCCCACGGCGGGTTACTGGGCACCTTCGGTGCCGAGATCAGTACCTCGGCGAGATCCGGGCTGTCAGGTGAGACAGGAATCGGGATCCCCCGTGCCTCCTGCGCAACCTTTCGTGCCTTGTCCCAGTCAATGGCATCCGGTACCGCCACCTTTGCTGCCAGTATCTTCTCCATGGGCCTGAGGCTGTTACCCCAGCGTTTGGTATCCTCGGCCAGCGGCGGGTGGGCCTCCAGGTAAAGTTGTCCGTTTCGCCAGCCCGCCATATAGGGCTGGTTAACGATGGTCACGCGGGTGCCCTCCGGGACCTCCGGAAACAGCCGGGCGATGTCCTCCGGATAGAGCCGCACGCAACCGTGGCTGACCCGAAGACCCACACCGTAGGGTTGATTGGTGCCATGTATGAGATAGCTCGGGAGACTCAGCCGCATGGCGAATTCTCCCAGGGGATTATCGGGTCCGGGTGGCACGACAGGCGGTAACGGGTCGCCCTTTTCGGCATGTTCCCTGCGCACCGAGGCGGGTACGGTCCAGGTGGGCTGCACGATCTTCTCTGTAATACGTGAAGTACCCTGGGGCGTTCGCCAGCCTTCACGGCCAATGCCGATGGGGTGCGTGATGACCCGCTGTGGTTCATCTGCCCCGGGGAGGGGATAGTAAAACAGTCGCATGGCGGCCAGATTCAGAACCAGGCCCTCTCGCGGCCCATCCGGAAGCACGAACTGTGTGGGTAGTACCACCCGGGCACCCGCGCCGGGCAGCCACGGATCCATGCCGGGATTTGCGACGACTATTTCCTCGTAACCCAGGTCGTAGCGACGTGCGATATCGGACAGGGTGTCCTCGTGGCGTGCGGTCGTAATCTGAACGAGACCGACGATATCCGTTCCTTCAGGCGGCAGCAGAAACCGGTCGCTGGGGGTGGGCGGCTCTGCAAACCCTGTCCAGGTGCGCCAGTCAGGAAAGGTGCTGCAAGCGGACAGGCAGATACTTGCACAGAGCACCGCACTCCAGGCGAGCCATGGATAGCCGTTGCGAG
Organism: Gammaproteobacteria bacterium; assembly: GCA_049664445.1. Lineage (GTDB taxonomy): Bacteria > Pseudomonadota > Gammaproteobacteria > UBA9214 > UBA9214 > UBA9214. The sequence continues at coordinate 313 of JBATFE010000186.1, read as the reverse complement.
ATGACGCCGAAGGATTCATCTTGCCAAGGATGGGTTGTAACGACCCTGCACGTCAAGTGATCGAGGTGTAATTGCCATTCGGGACAGACCACTATTAATGAATGGAAACGCTGTCAATCAATCGATCTGCGTAATTATGCACCGGCATCAATAGATGAACCCGTAGGAACGGACCGCGTCCCCGATTACATGCTGCATTGCTTGATGGTGTAACCGTAATCTAATTCGGCCTTAATCAATCTGTCACAAAAACCACTCAAGATGGCTATGTATTGATACAGGCGAACAGACCGGGTGAGGGTATGGAAAATTC
>JBATFE010000185.1:0-2090 GCA_049664445.1 Gammaproteobacteria bacterium | reverse complement strand
TCCCAGCGCCGCGCCAGCAGCAGAAAGAAAATAAACATGGCGATGGAGTCAAAGTACACCTCGCCGTGCCCGGTGACCGTGGCGTGCAGGCTGCCGATGAACGCGGCCGACAGCCACAGCACCACGGGGATGTCCATGCCCAGGCGTCGATGCCTGAGATCAGTCCAGGCAGCTGCGAAAAACTCCTGGCCGGGGTAGGCCAGCAGCAGTACGGATAGCAGCACGCTGGTCCAGCGGCCCAGCGTGATCCACAGCGGCAACGCCCCCGCAGGACCGCTATCGTCCATGACATAGGTGGCCAGTGAAAAATTCATCACCAGCATGCCGACGGCAGCGGCGAAGATCAGGCGTTCGGTACTGCGCCGGCGCCGCAGCCGGTTGAGTTGCTCGCTGCGCGTGGCGTCATAGGGATGGGCAATGTAGCCAATATCGGTAATGGCACGCAGAATCGCGCTGAGCCGGATGGTCTCCGGGTCCCAGCGCACACGGGCGCGTTGCGTGGTGTCATCGATATGCACATCGAGCACGCCGGGCAGGCTGCGCAAGTGCCGTTCATTCAGCCACAGGCAGGCAGGACAGCGGATGTTATCGAGCAGCAGCGCCGCTTCCCGGGCGGCACCGACATGAGTGACGAAATCCTGCTGAATTTCCGGCCGGTCGAACAGCTCGACCTGCTTGAGAAAGTCCGGCACGAACTCGCGGTTGGCGGAGACCGCCGGGTCGGTACGGTGCCGGTAGTAGTCGTCGAGGCCGGCATCGCAGATGGCCTTGCAGACGGCATGGCAACCGTGGCAGCAGAATTGACGCGGCTCACCCAGCACCTCGAGCAGCGGTATCGGCGCGGAGGCCACCAGTGGCAGGCCGCAATGAAAACAGAGCGATTCCGCAGCGCCCTTCGACATGCTTCAGGGTACAAACCTGTAGGAGCGCCGTCCCCGGCCCGAATCGCGGCGAGACGCCGCTCCTACAGTATGTGTTATTTCTGCGATCGGAGGTTATTCCGCGGGCACGGCGGCACCGTAGTAGCCGGCCAGGCCCTCGATCTCCTCCTCGGTGAGTGCCTCGGCAATGGTGCGCATGCGGCCATAGATATCGTTGTAGCGATCGCCCTCCTTGAACTCGGTCAGGGTATAGATGAAGTACTCCGGGTACTGGCCGGTCAGGCGCGGACTGTCAAACTGTCCACCCTGACCTCGCCGGCCATGACAGGAGGCACAGGCCTTGAGCAGCCGCTGCGGATCTCCTTCATAGACCAGGCGCAAGACGGCCGGGTCCGTGTTGCGATCAGCGGCAGGCGCTAACGGTTGCTGCGCTGAAAACCAGGCCGCCAGATCGGCCATCTGCTGGTCATCGAGGTCGCGCGTTTGCTTGAGCATGTCCCGGGCATCCCGGCTTTCATCCTGATAGTCCTTGAGTTGCTTGTAGAAATAGCTGGGCTGCATGCCGGCGATATTGATATCTTCGGGGTCTTCCGAAACACCGTTATCACCATGGCATTTGCTGCACTTCTTCTCCTTCGCCAGTGCCTCGCCGCGCGCCGGGTCCGCCGCGCGCAGTAGCTGCAGGGTGGGCACATCAAAGGCCACTTGTGATGACGGTTCAGCAGCCGCAACCGGGACCAGCAGCGCCAGTCCGATCAGTACAGTCAATAAACGCATCATGATCATATGCTCCATGGGACAGTACCGTAAGTATCCATGATGAAGAACTGTGCAATGGGATAGCCGTAACTGGCCACCATGTACACCACCACCAGCAGCACCCAGAAGCCGAAGCTGTTCATCAGCTGTGGCATTCGCTGTACGGCGTGCAGCGGCTCGGCATATTCGACCTCGAGATTGGCCTCGGCCTGCGCGTTGCCATGGGTCTTGAACAGGTTGTAGACCAGCATCAGTGCCGAGACAAAGAGGATGGCACCACCCACAATCATAGCGGATTCGGCCGGCAGCCACGCCTGCACAAAGGATTCGTCATACGGCGTCGACGAGATACGCCGCGGCTGTCCCGCGAGGCCCAGCTGGTGCCAGGGCAATGTCAGGATCAGCATACCGACAAACCACAACCACAGTTGATGCAGTGCCATGCGGGTG
>JBATFE010000184.1:0-4451 GCA_049664445.1 Gammaproteobacteria bacterium | reverse complement strand
TGACACCTTCACACCGGGGCACATGCCGGCCGCGGAGCCGCTGACCAGGCGCACGATTTCACAGCTGTTCTACGACAGCCTGGCGCTGTCCGCCTGGAAGAGCACCGGCGCGGCCCGCTGGGCGCTGCGCGTCAATGCCTCCAGCGGCAACCTCCATCCGACCGAGGGTTACCTGGTGTGCGGGCCCGTCGAGGGACTGTGTGAGCAGCCCATGGTTTGCCACTATGCCGCGCAGGAACATGCCCTCGAAGTGCGCGCCGAGTTTGGCAGCGCGCGCTGGGATAGCCTGTGCAGCGGCTTTCCCGCGCACACATTTTTCATCGGGCTGTCCTCCATTCACTGGCGTGAGGCCTGGAAGTATGGACAGCGTGCGTATCGTTACTGCATGCATGATGCGGGGCACGCGCTGGGTGCGCTCAGCATTGCGGCCGCCGGACTGGGCTGGCAGACGCGCCTGCTCGATGAGCCCGGTACGGATGAACTGGCCCGGTTGCTGGGTACACTGCAGCCGCACGATGTCGAGCCGGAAGAGCCGGATATGCTCATTGCCTGTGTGCCGGCGCCATTGACTGAACCGTTGCCGGCGCTATCAGCCGCTGTGTTGCAATCCTTTGAGTCACTGGAATGGCAGGGACAACCAAACCGCCTGAGTCCGTCGCACCTTGACTGGGGCATCGAGACGTTCGCGTCGCAGGTGCGCAAGCCGTATGGGGCATGCAAGTACGAACCGTTTGCAGAGCCGCCACAGTCCTGGTCGCCGCCGTCGCGAGCGGTTGCGTTGCGGCGCATGATCCGCCAGCGGCGCAGTGCCGTGGCAATGGACGGTGAGACGCGCCTGACACGCGCGGATTTCTATCGCATGCTGGACAGGACACTGGCCGTGCCCGGTGCGGTGCCGTTTGGCACACTGCCCTGGCAGTCGCAGCTGCAGCTGGCGTTAATGGTGCACCGGGTGGACGATGTTCCCCCGGGGCTGTACCTGTTGGTGCGCGACCTGGCACAGAGGGCGGCGCTGGAACAGGCGCTCACCCAGGCGGACCCGTGGCACAAGCCGCCGGGCTGCCCGCAACAGTTGCCGCTGTATTGCCTGATGGAGCGTGATACACGCGCCGCGGCGCGGCAGATTTCCTGTCATCAGGATATTGCCAGTGACGGCTGTTTCAGCCTGGCGATGCTGGCCGGGTTCAGCGACTCGCTGCAACGCTACGGTCCCTGGTTTTATCCGCGCCTCCACTGGGAGGCCGGTATGATTGGCCAGCTGCTCTATCTCGAGGCCGAGGCGGCCGGTATTCGCAGTACGGGGATCGGCTGTTTCTTTGATGATCCCATGCACGAGGTGCTGGGACTGACGGACAGGCGTTTCCAGGATATCTATCACTTCACCGTGGGTGGGGCGGTGGAGGATGAGCGCTTGAGTACCTCGCCGGCGTATGAATGACGGCGGATATTCCGGTGATAGGTCGACGCAAGGGGAGGGAAAGATGACCCACCAACGGCTGGTTCACGGGTTTGGCCGGAGAGAATAATGAGTTTCTTCGGTGGCAGAAAAGTGATTTCCTGGGCCTTGTACGACTGGGCGAATTCGGCGTTTGCCACCACCGTGATGGCAGGATTTTTTCCGCTGTTCCTGAAGCAGTACTGGGGCGGACTCCACACGAGCAGTGAAACGACATTTTATCTGGGTGCGGCAAATTCCCTGGCCAGCCTCGTGGTCGTGGTGCTTGCCCCGATCCTCGGCAGCATTGCCGACCGTGGGGGTGCGAAGAAAAGGTATCTGATGTTCTTTGCTGTCATGGCGATTGTCATGACCGGTGCCCTTGCCTTTGTCGAAAGCGGCAATTGGCAGTTCGCTGTGGCCCTCTATGTGATCGCGGTTATCGGCTTCTCTGGCGGTAACGTGTTTTATGATGCCCTGATCGTCAGCGTTGCAGGCGAACGACGGCTGCATCGTGTCTCTGCATTGGGTTTCAGTCTTGGCTATCTGGGCGGCGGTCTGTTGTTCGCCTTGAATGTGATGATGACCCTTTGGCCGGAGCATTTCGGACTGACGGATTCCACCCAGGCCATACGTGTGTCTTTCGTGATGGTGGCTGTCTGGTGGACGGTATTCTCGGTTCCGCTGCTGTTGTTTGTGCCGGAACCCGTAATAAAAGACAGGGTATCCGGCTGGTCATCAATCACAGCAGGTTTCGGACAACTGGCCGCCACCTTCCAGGAACTCAGGCAGTTACGTACGGTGATATTGATGCTGCTGGCCTACTGGTTGTACATCGACGGCGTGCACACGATTCAGCGTATGGCGGTGGATTACGGTATGGCGCTGGGCTTTGACTATCAGGACCTCATTGTTGCCATGCTGGTCAGCCTGTTTGTCGGATTCCCGGCGACCATTGCCTTTGGACTGCTTGGTGAACGATTGGGAGCCAGAACCGGTCTCTACATCGGTATCGGGTTTTATATCGGCATCAGCGTATGGGCCGCGACTATCAAGAACGTCTGGGAGTTTTATGCACTGGCGATCGCTATTGGCCTGGTCCAGGGCGGTGTGCAATCCCTGTCGCGTTCCTTGTTTGCGCGCATCATTCCGGCAGACAGGGGCGGGGAGTTCTTCGGCTTTTATAATATGCTGGGTAAGTTCGCGGCAGTGCTCGGTCCCGTAATGATGGGTATCAGCAGTCTGGTAACAGGGAATCCGCGAGTCGCCATTTTGCTGCCCATTGTTTTGTTCATCGCTGGTGGAGCGATTCTTTCGCGGGTGAACGAGCGTGAGGGTATGCGCATTGCGCGGGCACTGGAACGGGCTTAAGCACATACCCGGGCACGAGTACCGAAACGTGTGAGGTGAGAGCGATGACTGATGACGACTTTGCTGCGCATGACGCAATCGCGCTGGCCGAATTGGTGCGCAGTCGGGAAGTCCAGCCGGTTGAGTTGCTGGAAACCGCCATAGCGCGCATCGAACGTCTGAACCCCCGGTTAAACGCCGTCGTTACCCGCTTGTATGATCAGGCACGGGCGGCAGTGGCGCGGGAGATTCCTGACGGACCCTTCCCGGGCGTGCCCTTTCTGTTGAAGGACCTCGGGACCGCGTATGCCGGCGCACCGATGACGTCAGGTTCCCGGCTTTTTCGGACGTTTGTGCCGGAATACGACAGTGAACTTGTCAGACGCCTGAAGAAGGCCGGGTTGATCATTGTCGGCAAAACCAACACGCCGGAGTTCGGCATCCTGCCAACCACTGAATCCGACCTGTTTGGCCCTGCAAGGAACCCCTGGGATAGCAGTAAAACGACGGGTGGTTCCAGTGGTGGTTCCGCTGCTGCCGTGGCTGCCGGGCTGGTGCCGATGGCGCAGGGCGGGGATGGAGGAGGCTCCATCCGGATACCCGCTTCCTGTTGTGGTGTGTTTGGTCTCAAGCCAACCCGCGCCCGTACCCCGCTGGGGCCGGATGCGGGTGACATAATGAGCGGACTGGTGGTTGCCCATGCCCTCACGCGCTCGGTCCGGGACAGTGCTGCGCTGCTGGATGCCACGGCTGGCCCCGACCTGGGTGACCCTTACTATGCGCCACCTCAAGCCCGCCCTTTTCTGCAGGAGGCGGGTACGGAGCCCGGGCGGCTGCGTATCGGGTACACGACCAGAACCTTCGCGGGCGATGAAGTCCATCTTGATTGTGTGGAGGCCGTTCATGATGCGGCCAAACTCTGTTCCGCACTCGGGCACCAGGTTGAAGAGGCTTCCCCGGTGATAGATAGCGAAAAGCTCAGGAATGCCTTTACCGTGCTGTGGGCGGCCGGCTGCGCTGGTTTTCTGGAGGCCTATAGCCAGCGAACATCCCGGCCGGTTGACCTCGAGCAGATCGAGCCGCTGACTCGTGCATTGTATGAGATGGGGCGCTCCTTCAGCGCCGCCGATTATCTGGTCGCCGTGCGCTGGTTACAGGGGTTTTCCCGGCAGATTGCACATTTCTTCCAGGATATTGATGTCTGGCTGACCCCGACACTTGCCGAACCCCCGGTAAGCCTTGGCACTTTCGAATCAACCCCGGATGATCCGCTCGCGGGTTTCTATCGTTCATTTGATTTCGTACCCTTTACGCCCGTCTGCAATGTGACCGGACAGCCGGCCATGTCCGTGCCGCTTTACTGGAATGCGGAAGGACTCCCTGTTGGCGTCCATTTTGCTGGCCGTTACGGTGACGAAGCAACGCTGTTCAGGCTCGCGGCCCAGCTGGAGACAGCGCGACCGTGGATTGGAAGAAAACCACCGCTATAGGTTTTCAAGCCGGGATTTGTCTGGTCGGAAAGTAAATGTGCTCTGACACGAATGGCACTTACTTAAGCAGCCAGCGTTCTGATCTTTTTTGGATGTCCATGTTTCTCAATGTACTTTCTGGCTTCGGTACGCGGCTGCATTAATAATGGATAAGGTTTGCTTCGTCGCTTCACGGC
>JBATFE010000183.1:0-14409 GCA_049664445.1 Gammaproteobacteria bacterium | reverse complement strand
CCGGTCCTCGTCGCTGAGTTCCAGGCCATCGATATCGGCCATCAGGGGTCCCAGTGTCATGCTGTTATGTTTTCCATGCTTGAAAATGGTAGTGAAACGCTTGCTATTATACGCATAACTCGCTGATATATTTATTATAGTTGGTTACGGCCGGTTATCGCTTGCCCTGCGGGCACCCCGAACGACTACGTCAGGCTGTCGATTAGCGGCCGCCTGACGTCAGCATTAAACTCGATATAGCCATCATTTCTTCAAGTTGTACCTCTGGAGTATAAGCGCTAATGGTGTGATCAAGGATCTCCATCTCGGTTACACTGCTGCCGGCATCCCTTCGCAGGGAAACCAGAATACTTCCGTATCGAATGTAATTCTCCTCGGTTATTGGCACGCCATATAAACGAAAGGCGTGATCGAGCCTGGACTGGATCTGCCTTATCGAGTGCTTCCCCTGAAACACGATTGACATCCTGTCCAGTGCCAGCTTTGGCGGCTCTTTTTCCGCGCATCCAGTTTGTGCGAGAAAGAGTGCGACTAACAAAATGACGATTGTTCTGCGCATTAACATTGACTCCCGGTCCTCTTCCTTTGAGCTACGGCGTATGGAAGGTAGACAACCGCCTGCAATCTGAGCGTAGCATAAGCCGGGTATGACTGGAGAGAGTACACTTTAAACTTTCAAGGTCGGCCAGGACTTGCCGTTCCCGAAAATAAAAAAGGCGACCCAGGGGCCGCCGGTGCGTGCAAATAAAAAAGAGGGATAACTATAAAGATTCGAGCCCTGGAATATAGTCGCATTCAGGCTCCGCCTTTTCTTCATCGGCACCCTGTTCTGCGAATGATGTGTTTGTAACTGCGGTCATGAATAAAAACAGAAGACAGAGCCTGACGGTGTTCATTTATACTTTCCTCGTGGCAGTTAGGGGGGCTCTGGTAAATTTGCAACATTACCGCATTCATCTGGAGCAATGCCTGTAGGGTGCACTCTGTGCACCATGAAACAACCGCTTGCATTTTCTTCATGGTGCACGAAGTGCACCCTACATTGATACATTGAATTAATCAGAGTTTCCTTAGAATAAAGGCTAGTGAAGGTATTCTGAATCAAGAGAACTCATCTGCGACAGAAGACTTGCAAGTTTGGGGTTATCAGCAACAACAAATGCAAAGTTCTCCCATTGCGCATCCGTGAATGACGTCGTGACAAGTTCACGGCAGGATAGCTTTATCTTCAATAACTGACGCTGTAATTCATGGATATCTGACTGCAGCACGTACAGCTGGTCACTGGTCACGCGCGGTGACAATGCCGCCACCCGGAACTGTACACTCTTCTCGATGATTTCATTCATGACATTAACCATGTGTGTATAGTTCTTCTTGCGCCATGCACGGAATGCATTGACTTGTTCATCCGTCAGTTCGAGCGTGTCTCGATTTCTCATAATAACCGGGAGCAAGGTCGGCATAAGGCCTGAGTCTTCCAGCAGAACCACTTTGTCCATGACCTCCTTCCAGTCATCGTCAGTCAAAGGATGGTCACTGTCGTGTTTAGCGAGTGCAGTGGCACAAACAAGGAAAAATGCAGTAAATAGTCCCAGATATTTCATGTCCCTATACTCCTGTATCAGGGTTTGGTTTTCGATCGAACAACAGGTGTGTAATTTTAGTTGCCGCCAAATAATGCGCCATTGTGGAAACTACTTACATGACTAAAAAAGGCCGTCAGAATACTGTCTGCATATAACTGGCCGGGATATGACAAACAGGGGAAATACGTACAGCCAGGGTGATGATCGAATGCGTGTCGCGCCTGCGTGCTTGACAACTCATTAAGGATTTAATGCCCTGCACGTCCGGGAACGGCCATATGGCTGTCGGGCAAAGTCTGTCTCTGCAGGCATGCGCTTCTATGATGCATTCTGCCTGACAGAATAATAGCTACGTATATTCCACAATTGATTGTCACCCGGATATATCAATACTCGCATAATGACTCATGCTGTTTAATCCGAAGGTAGTCGATGACGTTACTCACAAGCCAATTGGGAGGCCGGCTGACACCGCTGCGTAAAACAGTGTTCAGTGCGTGTGCCCTGTTCGCATTGCCTCTATACGTGTCTATTTGCCAGGCTGATGACATTGAAGATGTATCCGTGACAAAAGAAAACGGGGTGTACAGCCTACGGGTTGTCGCTGTACTGGATGCGCCTGCGGATTATGTATACGACGTGATAACGGATTACAAGCATGCCTATCGAATTAATCCAACCGTTACCGAAGTCGAGATCCTTTCCTCTGATCATGATGGGGTGATCAGGGTCAGGAACGTGTCAGAACACTGGATTGGACCGTTCTGTATTAAAGTCGACTGGGTCGGTGATATCGTGGAACCCAGGCATGGGTACCTGAAAGTAAAAACCATTCCGGAACTCAGCAGCTTTGAATCCGGCTCCGCAATCTGGGAATTGCGCCCTCAGGGAGAGCGTACCCGGGTGCTTCATGAATCAAGTCTTAAGCCTGATTTTTTCATGCCGCCTTTAATTGGTGATCACATCATGAAGAAACAGATGCAAGAGGACACCCTGGACACCTTCAACAGAATCGAGTGTTATGCGAAGGTCATGTATGAGATGGATATGGAAAATGAACCGGAACTCAAGAATACTATTTTGCAGGAAGGAAAAGATTGTGTGAATTCACAGGGCTAGCGCACCCTTTATTTCCAGAGACAAAATGACCTGTACCTGCACCGTCAGATCTGCAAGCATACTGCTAGCCTGTCTTTGTTTTTCGGGATGTGCATCGACACCCCGGATCAGCTACCAACAGGACGTGCAGCCTGTCTTCGTGGACAAGTGTATAGCCTGCCATACACCACCCGACGGGGACGGTTACAGACGCTCGGGGCTGGACCTGAATAGTTACCAGACCCTCATGGAAGGCTCAATATATGGCCCCTCAATTGTCCCGGGTAATAGTAGAAAAAGCCCGCTTAATATGCTGGTCGAGGGCCGTGCCGGAAATTTGGCCAGTGAAATGAAACTGCGACACACACCCATGACAGATCATGAGATCAAGGTTCTGAATTTATGGGTTGAGCAGGGAGCACAAAATAATTAACGTCAAATACCAGCTAAAGGCCCCCGCTAAAATGTAACCAGGCAGCAACAAGTATTTCCACGGGCACCACTGTCATTAAGAATACCGAACATTTGTTCATAACCTCATCGTGGCAGCACACATATCGGGTGAGCCAGAACCACCCAGTCCTTCCCTGTTAACTGGCGATTATTTTCCTGTGACCAGGCTGCCCGTACCTACAGTTACTTCCTGTCTGGCAGTCGTATATCCAGTCGGTCGCGCAAGCGGTCACCGAGCAGATTGACCGACAATACTATGGCGAACAGTGCGATGCCCGGTGCCAGCACCATGTGCGGCGCGACCAGCATATAGCGCGTGCCGTCACGTATCATCGCACCCCACGAGGCCTGCGGCGGCTGTACGCCAAGTCCGAGGAAGGATAATCCGGCCTCCGCGATCACCACCGCTGCAATACCGAAAGTTGCCTCGATAATCAGCGGCGCCGCCATCAGCGGCAGCAGGTGCTTGCGAATAATACGCCAGTTGCTGTTACCCAGTGCCTCGGCGGCCTGCACATGTTCGCGGTGCCTGAGTGACAGCACCTGTGCCCGTGACAGGCGTGCATAGCCTACCCAGCCGACGGTGGTCAGTGCAATCACCACGTTACTGATACCGGGCCCCAGCAAGCCGGCCAGTGCGATCGCGAGCAGGATGCCTGGAAACGCGAGAAACACGTCCACCACCAGTACCGTCGTGCGGTCCCACCAGCCACCGTGATAGGCGCTGGCAGTGCCCAGCAGCGTGCCCGCCAGCAAGGACAGGCTGACCACCCAGACGGAGACCAGGAAGGAGGTCCGCGCGCCGACGATCATGCGATCAAGGATGTTGCGTCCCAGGTCATCATAACCGAGCCAGGCGCCGTCACCGGGTGCCGCAAGGATTCGCGGCAGCTGTATCACGTCGGGTTGCAGCGGCAGGTAGTGAGCACCGATCGCCAGCACGGCCCACAGTGCCAGCAGCAGGACGGGCACGGTGCCGGCCAACCCGTTGCGCATCAGTGTCCACCCCCCAGCCGGATGCGCGGGTCAATCCAGGCATACGCCAGGTCCGTTAACAGGTTCACGATGACATAGGTCACGCTGATGAGCAGGACGCAGGCCTGTACCACGGGGTAATCGCGCGATTGTATCGATTCAATCGTCAACAGCCCGATACCCGGCCAGGAGAACACGGTTTCAGTGATCACGGCCCCGGCCAGCAGGGCGCCGAGCTGCAAACCCAGCAGGGTGATCACGGGTAACAGGGCGTTGCGTAAGCCATGATGCAGGATCACCCTGCCCGGCGGCATGCCCTTGGCCCTGGCCGTGCGCATGTAATCCTCGCCCAGCACTTCCAGCATGCTGCTGCGCACCATGCGCGAGAGCACGGCAATCAGCCCGGTCGACAGGGTCAGCGCGGGCAGGATCACCGAGCTGAAGCCACTGCGGCCACTGATCGGAAACCAGCCCAGCCACAGTGAAAAGACCAGTATCAACAATGGCCCCAGCCAGAAATTGGGTATCGATATCCCCAGCATGGAGAAACTCATGGCCCCGGTATCCCACCAGGTGTTGCGGCGTATCGCGGCAAGCACCCCGAGCGGCAGCGCCAGCGCCAGTGTGATCGCCAGGGTGACCACTGCCAGCAGGCCGGTCGCCGGCAGGCGTTCCAGCAACAGTTCCGCGACCGGTCGCCGCGAGTGTATCGAGCTGCCGAGATCCAGCTGCAATAGCCCGTTGAGATAGTTTTGAAACTGCAACCCTATCGGCAGATCCAGTCCCAGTGCAACGCGCAGCGCCTGTCGATCTGCCGTGGACGCCGATTCTCCCAGCATGATCTCGACAGGGTCGCCGGGTATCAGGTGTATCAGCAGGAAGACAACACTGATGACGCCGAGGATTACCAGAAGTGCGCCCAGCAGGCGCTGTATGATGAAGGCCAGCATTGGCTGATTATACGGTTGATCGCGTCCCGGGCGAGTGAAATTCTCCCCACTGACCGGGCACAGTGGCCGCTGTGTTCACTGGTCTGTTGTCTGCCGGGGAAATATACTGGGAGTAGATATCTTATGCTTGGGGAGCAACCGTGTCTGACAGCAAGGAAACCACCGTGATTGGCTATCTTGTCGCCGTGGTCATTTTGGCCGCGTTCTTCTGGTTCACACTGGGTGATGCCTATGGCCGGTTTATGATTGGATTCGATCCCGGTAACAGCCTGATGAGCTATCATCTCCAGCCCTACACCCGTGGCATGACCGGGCTTGTCTGCCTGGCAGCGCCCCTGTTGCTCGGCTATGTGCTACGTGCTGTCGTCGGCCGCTGGGTAGATACAGCGTGGGAGTTGTCAGCCAGGGCCGGTGACTGGCTGCTGGTCAATGGAAAGCAACTGGCAGTCTATTCATGGCGTCACGCATCACGTCTCGCAGGCAGCCTGCGAAAAACGGTTATCGAGAAACTTCATGGGTACAGGCATTAATCCCGGTCGAGGCGCACAGTCCTCGATGACGTCAACACCGGCGTCCCCGTAGAATGATGTCGCTGCACAGCCTGTTGCACCTGCTGCTGGTCGCTTTCATCACCTGGTGTGGTATTACACTGTATTTGTACTTTTCACAGTCGCGCATGTTGTACTACCCCGAGTTACCCTCGCGGGCGCTCGATGCGACGCCAGCAGATATTGGTCTGCCGTTCGAGACTATACACTTGACGACCGAGGACGGCATTCAGCTGCACGCCTGGTATGTGCCGGCGGTTGCTGCCCGCGGTACACTGCTGTTTAACCATGGCAATGCCGGCAATATCGCGCACCGGCTGGACTCTATCCGGCTGTTTAATTCGCTGGGCCTGAATGTCCTGATCTACGATTACCGTGGTTTTGGTGAAAGTGGAGGCAAACCGTCAGAGCAAGGGACCTACAGGGATGCGAGGGCCGCCTGGGATTATCTGCACGAGAATCGCGCTATTGCCGCGCGCCGGATTGTCATCCTGGGCCGCTCACTGGGCGCTGCCATTGCGGTTGATCTGGCGAGCCAGGTGCCATCGGCCGGCGTGATACTCGAGTCAGCATTTACCTCCGTGCCCGATATGGCCGCCCACCTGTATCCATGGCTGCCGGTACGTTTTCTTGTGCGTTACAAGTATGACAGCGCCGTCAAGATCGGACGGATTTCGTCACCCTTGTTGATGATGCACAGCCGCGATGACGAGATCATCCCCTTCTCCCAGGGCGAGGAACTGTTCGCGCATGCCAACGAGCCGAAGCGGTTTCTGGAACTGAACGGCGGACACAATGATGGCCATCATGCCAGTCACGAGGCCTACACGAAAGCACTGCAACAGTTCCTGGACATGATCCTGCCACCTGCCGGCGACGCCGCCGCGCCACGGTCGTCGCAATAAGCTGCCAGCTACAGCGGTGCTTCCTGAATCAGTACCGGTGTCCCCGCTGCTACCAGGTCAAACAGCTGGATCACCTCGGCATTACGCATCTTGATGCAGCCGTGTGAGGAGGGGGTGCCCATGGCATCGTCTTCCGGGCTGCCGTGTATATAGATGTAGCGGCGCATGGAGTCCCGGTCGCCAAAACGGTTTCTGCCGGGCTCCATGCCGCATAGCCAGAGGATGCGGGTCAGTATCCAGTCACGCTGCGGATGGCGCTGTTTCAGTTCCGGGGTATAGACTTCACCGCTGGCACGACGCCCGACAAACACGGTATTGAGCGCAGCGCCGGCGCCTATCCTGGCGCGGATACGGTGCTGGCCACGCGGTGTGCATTCGCTGTGCATAAACTCGCCCGGTCCGTTGGCCGCCGTCGAGACGGCCACATCCATGATGATGCGACCGGACTCCAGCAGTTGCAGGCGCTGTTCGTCGATACTGATTTTAATGAGGCGGGATTCGGGCTGCATGGGGTGATTATACGTGATCAGAATCGTGTCGAATGATTAACAATGACTGTTGATGCAGTCCAGACTGAGTGACAGATTTATTCATTAATAGCCAAATAGCCACGGAATCCACGGAAGCACACGAAAAGATAAAAGCCCAAATAGAATTTTTCCGTGTTCTTCCGTGTTCTTCCGTGGCCATTCTATTCTGCCCTGGGGTTACCGGCTTCTCGATACGTCGCACAGGGCATCGTAGTTGCCGTCATAGGACAGCCGGTAGCCGCTGATGTCAGAACGGGCTGCGAACACGTGGTCTTCATACCACAGCGGTATATAGGGTAACTGCTGCAGCAAGCGTGCCTGCACCTGGCGGTAGGCCGCTGCCTGTTGTGCCAGCGTTGTTCCCTGCTCCGCCGTTTCTATGAATCGATCGATGTCCGGATCTGACAGGTGGCCACGGTTGGCACCCTCCGGTGGCAGCGATGTGCTGTGAAAGGCATAGCGGAAGATATCCGGGGTCTTGATACCCACCCAGGCAAGACTGTAGAGCTGAAAATGTCCCGCCTTGATATCGCCGTAAAAGGTCCCCCAGTCAAAACTCTGCAGCTGCATGTCAATGCCGACCTCATGCAGCTGCTGTTGTATGACGGTTGCGATTCGTATACGCACAGGGTCGGTCGAGGTTTTATAGGTGACCTTCAGTGGCTGCCCGGCGATATAGCCGGCAGCCGCCAGCAGCACCCGGGACCGCTCCGGATCGAACGCAAGCGGACTCAGTGCTGCATTGCCGGCCCAGTGATCGGCCGGCAGCAGTGCCGCCGCGGGCCGGGCGGCACCGCCGAGCACATACCGGATAATTGCCGCGCGGTCGATGGCATGGGCGATCGCCGCACGGATTGCAAGCCTGCCGGTCACCGGATCATCGAGGTTAAAGCCGATATAGGCAAAATTACTGCCCTTGTCATAGCTCACTTCTATCGCCTGTTGATTTGACAGGTAGGTTAGCAGCTCGGCAGGGAGATCATTTTGCAGGATATCAATTTCACCGCGCAGCAATTTCAGCACACGTACCGTGGGGTCGCCGATGGTCTGGAATTCGATAACCTGTCCGTCAGCAATCCGGGTCAGCGACAGCCGCCCCGGTTGTGGCCACGCCTGCAGTCGAAACGGCCCGCTACCCAGCGGGTCTTCATGAAACGGGTGATTGTTTTTTATGCCCTCGGCAGGCAACAGACCGATCACCAGGTAGCCGGGAAACAGCGGGTCAGCGCGGTTGAGGATAAAGTCCAGGGTGTCATCATCCAGTACGCTGATCGTCTCGATCAATTTCAATGTGCCGGCATGCGCCGAGGGTTTGTCCGCATCAAGGATCGAGCGATAGGTGGCGGCAACATCCCGTGCAGTCAGTGGCGTGCCGTCATGAAAGGCGGTACGCCCCGGCTTGAGGTGAAAACGGTAGTGCGTCGGCGACAGCATCTCCCAGCTGGCCAGTGCCGGTCGCGGACGCACCTGTTCGTCGAAGTCGACCAGACGCTGGTAGAGCAGACGATTGATGCGTGCCGAGGTCGCATCGGTCGCATAGCGGGGGTCGAGATTGGCCGGTGCGCTGGTCAGTCCGAAGCGGATGATGTCATCCTGCGGCTGGCTGCAGGCGGCAAGCAGCAACAGCAGGCAGGACAGCAGCGTGGCCTGCTGCCTGCTCAAGTGGTCCCCTGGTCCATGGCGATCCTGAGGCGCACACGCAAGCGGCGAAACACCGCTGCATCCAGCATATCGGGTACTACCGCCAGGTAACGCAAGCGTCGACGCGGCGTTTTGAAATGCAACACCAGCAGCCATGGCAGGATAAAGGCCTGTGCAGCCACTGCGACCTGCAGTTGCTGCCCTGAACTCAGGATCAGCTGGCAGTGCTGCGCATCTCTCCAGATGACAGTGCGCACGGCATCCGGGTGGCTGCGCCGTGCCTGCCTGCGCCAGCCATCAAGCAGGCTGTAGAGCACGCTGGAGACAATCAGCAGGTTCAGCCAGGCAGGTAACTGCAGCGCCGGCAGCAGAGCTAACGGTACGAGGTGCACCAGTATCAGCCAGATAGCCATCGCCCGGGACGGGCCGAGCTCAAGGCGCAAGGCTGTCGCGTATTTGCCGGACAATGTGCGCGACATCCCTGTCAGCTGCCGTCATGCGGCCCATGAGTATTTCCAGCAGCACGCTATCGGGGTATTCCAGTAAATTGCTGAAGTGCAGCCTGCCAGGCTCGTCCAGCTGCTCATAACCTGTCTCGAGGAAGCCTCCGAGGATTTCATCCAGTTCGCGCATGCCACGCCGGCATTGCCAGGCCAGCCGGTTACGGTTGCTGTCAGTTGTTTCGCTCATGCACGCTACCGGCATCACATGGAACGCTTGATCATCAACTCTTTGATACGACCGATCGCCCGCGTCGGGTTCAGTCCCTTGGGACAGGCCGCCACGCAGTTCATGATGGTGTGACAACGAAATAACTTGAAGGGACCGTCAAGACTGGCCAGCCGTTCATCCGTGGCCTGGTCACGGCTGTCCGCCAGGAAGCGCCATGACTGCAGCAGCGCGGCAGGCCCGAGGAATTTATCCGGGTTCCACCAGTAGGAGGGACAGGCGGTTGAGCAGCAGCCACACAAGATGCACTCGTACAGGCCATCGAGTTTGTCGCGCTCAGCCGGCGACTGCAGGTGCTCTACCTCGGGTTCCGGATCCTTGCTGATCAGGTAGGGTCTGACGGCGCGGTATTGCCGGTAAAACTGTTCCATGTCCACGACAAGGTCGCGAATCACCGGCAACCCCGGCATCGGGTTGATAACAACCGGTGACTTGAGACTGAACAGCGGTGTAATACAGGCCAGCATGTTGCTGCCATTGACATTCATGCCATCAGAACCGCATACCCCCTCCCCGCAGGAGCGCCTGAAGCTCAGTGTTTCGTCCTGCGCCTTGAGCAGTAACAGCGCATCCAGCAGCATCATTTCCCTGTCGAGCCGGTCATCACTCAACTCAAACGCCTGCATGGCCGGTGGTCGTTCGCTGTCAGGGTCGAATCGGTAAATGGAAAATTTCATGGCGAATTGTCAGTAGGTTCGCGGCTTCGGCGGGAAGCTTTCCACCGTCAGCGGTTTCATACGTACCGGTTTATAGTCAACGCTGCTGGTGGCCTTGTGATAGAGACTATGGCGCAGCCAGTTGACATCATCCCGATCCGGGAAATCGATGCGTGAATGTGCGCCGCGACTCTCCTGCCGCCGTTGCGCTGACATCATGGTGGCGACGGCCACATCCATCAGGTTCTCCAGTTCCAGTGCCTCGATGCGCGCGGTATTGAACACCTGGCTGTGATCCCTGAGACGCGCATCCGGCATTCTTTGTTGCAGCGCAAGCATCTTATCAACCCCCTCGGCGAGCACCTCCTCGGTGCGAAACACGCCGCAATGTTCCTCCATGGTCACGGTCAGTTCCTTGCGCAGCACAGCCACCGATTCGCCGTCACCCGGCTGTTCCCAGCGCGCCAGTCGTTGCAGGGCCGGCTCCAGACAGTCATCCGTCAGCGGCTGGTGATAACGGTTTTCACCGAGGTATTCGATGATCTTGTTACCGGCAGCCCGTCCGAAGACGATGATGTCGAGCAGTGAATTGCCACCGAGTCGGTTGCCGCCGTGTACCGATGCACAGGCACATTCACCTGCTGCATACAGTCCCGGGATGGGTTCTTCCGGACCCTGTTCAATCGGGACAACCACTTCACCAAAGCGGTTGGTCGGAATCCCGCCCATGCTGTAGTGCGCGGTGGGGAAAACCGGCGCCGGCTCATCACACAGGTCCACCTTGGCGAAGGTCAATACCGTGTCACGAATAGCCGGCAGCCGCTTGCGGATGATGGCTGCATCGAGGTGATCGAGTTTCAGCTGCACGTGGTCCCTGTTCGGCCCGCAGCCTCGACCCTCGCGAATTTCAGTGACGATGGCGCGGCTCACCACGTCACGGCTGGCCAGGTCCCTGGCCCCGGGTGCATAGCGTTCCATGAAGCGCTCACCCTCACTGTTGATCAGGTAACCGCCTTCACCGCGAGCGCCTTCACTGAGCAGCATGCCCTTGCCGGCAATCCCGGTGGGATGGAACTGCACGAACTCCATGTCCTGTAACGGGATACCGGCGCGCAGGGCCATCGCCATGCCATCACCGGTATTGATCAGGGCATTGGTGTTGGTGCGGAAGATCTGGCAGGCACCACCGGTGGCCAGCAGGGTGGTCTTGGCCTCGATGACCAGCTTTTCACCGTTCGCAATATTCAGTACCAGCGCACCCAGAATCGTGCCTGCGGGATTGTGCAACAGGTCAATGGCAAAATATTCGTCGAAGAAATGTGTCTTGGCACGAATGTTTTGCTGATACAGGGCGTGCAGGATGGCATGCCCGGTACGATCGGCGGCTGCGCAGGTACGGGCTGCCTGTTCGCCGCCAAAGTTCATGCTCTGCCCGCCGAACTGGCGTTGATAGATCTTGCCGTTGTCGAGCCGTGAAAACGGTACGCCGAAATGTTCCAGCTCGTAGACGGCCTTCGGCGCGGCACGGCACATGTATTCAATGGCGTCCTGGTCTCCCAGGTAATCACTGCCCTTGACGGTATCAAACATGTGCCAGTGCCAGTTGTCCGGGCGGACATTGGCGAGCGCCGCATTGACGCCGCCCTGTGCGGCGACGGTGTGGGAACGGGTTGGAAAGACCTTGGAAACCACGGCCACATGGGCATCGCCCCGGGACAGTTGCAATGCTGCACGCAGGCCACCGCCACCGGCACCGATAATGAGGGTATCAAACTGTCGCCGCTCGATAGTCACAGGCCTAGCGTGCCGCCAGCAGCAGGATCTGCAGCGCCCACAGGCCGCAGCCAACCAGGACCAGCGCGATCAGCGCAAGTACCAGCAGCCGCAGGCGCAGGGTGCGTGCATAGTCGAGTACGATATCCCGCATCCCGACCCAGCCGTGCACCAGCAGCGCAAGGATGAAGGCGGCACTGGCAACGGTCATGGCCGGGTGTGTTATCCAGTCATGCCATTGCCGGTAATCATGTTGCGGCTGGTTATAAAAATGCACCATCAGGTAAACCAGGAAACAGCCAAGGTAGACCGCCGTAAAACGCTGCAGCAGCCAGTCACGTAATCCATGCGTGGGACGGCTCACAGAATCCACCACAGCCAGGCCAGCGCCATTGCCACCCCGGCGACGTTGACCAGCCAGGCACTGCGGTGTGCCTGCTGCAGGCCAACACCGTAGTTCATGTCGATCAACAGGAAACGGATACCGGAAAGCAGATGATGCGATACTGACCAGGCGATGATGACCGAGCCGGCGCGCAGCCAGACTGATTGCAGGGTTTCCACGGCCTGCTCAAAGCCCGCGGGACCCTGTAGCGAGAGGCCCAGCAGATAAATCAGCAATGGAAGACTTGAAAACATCAGCACACCGGAAATTCTGTGTGCGATCGAGGTGACAGCGGCGACCGGAAGACGAATCCGGAACAGATTGAGAAAAACGGGCGCTGATCGCTGATTAGGCATGGTGTCTTTTCGTATGCAGCGGCAATTTATACCATCCGGTAGACAGGAACGCCAGCCAATCCCCGGCGTCACTGTCTGCTGACAGTATCAGGCGGTTGGACTAGAATCGGGGAAAATCTCATCAGGAGCCGGATGAAATGAAGAATGACTGGAAAACCTTCCTCACCGATGCCGGTGCCGAATTTGCCGCAGATAAGGTTGCCCATTATGGCAACCCGGAACAGGAGCAGGAGGTTGCCCTCAGCGGGCTGGTTTTTTCCGACCTCGGTCATCTGGCTGTCATCGCCGTCCATGGTGCCGATGCGCAGCCATTCTTGCAGTCCCAGTTAAGTAACGACATCAGCCAGATCACTGACACACGCACCCAGCTGGATGCCTACTGTACCCCCAAGGGGCGCATGCTGGGCTTGATGCGTGGATTCAAACAGGGTGGCACGTATTACCTGCGGTTGCCGCAGGACACGGCTGAGGCCGTCATGCAGCGGCTGCGGATGTATGTCATGCGGGCAGATGTGACGCTGGAAGATGTTACGGATAATTTCGTGCGTATCGGGATTTCCGGCGAGCAGGCTGGCGAGGAACTTGGCACGGCTTTGGCTGCTGTCCCGGCAGAGGTCGACCAGGTGACGCATTCAGCCGATGTGACCCTGCTGCGCGTTCCGGGTGTGCAGCCGCGCTTCGAGGCCTATATCAGCGCCCGGGACGCCGCGTGCAAACTCTGGGATTCGCTCAACGTACGCGGTGCACCGGTGGGTGAGTCCGCCTGGCGGCTGCTGGATATACTGGCCGGGTTACCGACTATCTTCGCCGCAACCAGTGAATTGTTCGTACCGCAAATGGCCAACCTGCAGCTGGTGAACGGCGTGAGTTTTAAAAAGGGTTGTTATCCCGGTCAGGAAATCGTCGCGCGCATGCAGTACCTGGGTACACTGAAACGGCGCATGTTTCTTGGCCGCATCGAGACGGATGAACGGGTGTCTCCCGGTGATGCCTTGTTTACTGCCCTGGCGAGTGACCAGGCCGCGGGGCGCATCGTTGATGCCCAGCCGCATCCCGATGGCGGCCAGGCGGCATTGGCCATCATCCAGATTACTGCGGCGCAGTCGGCTGACCTGCACCTGGGCAACGCCGGGGGTCCGGCGTTTACCCTCGCGCCCCTGCCGTACCCGTATGAGGACTGAAGGTATCCCCGGCTCTGCCGCCCTGCCCGCTGGTGCAGGCGTGACTGGCACCGCCTGAGTGACCTGTTGCGGTGAACTCGCGCGGGCGGGCGGGGTCATAGTGTTGCAACCTTGCAGAACTCATCAGGATGACCATTATGAAGACGCCTACCCTACGCTCCGTGTTTGTCGCGACCACGCTGATCGCCATGACAGCCGCAGGCATCAGTATTGCAGCGGATGCGCTGCAGGGCGGCAGCACAGAAAATACGGTCATGGCCCAACCGGCGGCAGCACCCTGGAAGGGTGAATTCGTCATGCCGGCCGATGAGGTGTTACGCAGCCGGCTGACGCCGCTGCAGTACGATGTCACCCAGAAAGAAGACACCGAGCGGCCGTTCGATAACGAATACTGGGACAACAAGTCGGAAGGTATCTACGTGGACATCGTCTCCGGCGAACCCCTGTTCAGTTCCACAGACAAGTTCAAGTCCGGGACCGGCTGGCCGAGTTTTACCCGGCCTGTCACTGACAGTGCAATTTCCTCGCACACGGATACCCGCTTTTTCATGAAACGTACGGAACTGAAAAGCAGCCTGGCCGGTTCACACCTCGGCCACCTGTTTGAGGATGGGCCGAAACCCACCGGGCTGCGTTACTG
>JBATFE010000182.1:0-1811 GCA_049664445.1 Gammaproteobacteria bacterium | reverse complement strand
TCGCTTGGAAATAATACGATAGTCAATAAGCAGGGGATTTTGATGCCGCTTGTCCAGGGCAATCCTCACATAGGTTTTATTTACAGCTTCACGCGACCCTTCCAGGCATTGAACAACGTTATTGTTGCAGAACAACAACACGCCTGTGATGTCGTCTTTTTCATTATTGATACGCGACACTTCAAGAATATCCACGAAATCGGTATTTACCGTCATTTCACTGGTATAGGTCAAGCTCACTAGAAACATATCAACACCTATGATGAGGGAATCCGTGATAGATCATAGTACTATAAAGGGGCCGCCTCCTTTGTTATTAATTACTGGAACCATGCACTCAGGATTGTGCTCTATACCCACGACTCAATCAGGCCAGAGACAATACTTGAAACATATCCCCTTCAAAAATCGTTACATCGATCTCGGCAAAAACTTCTACGCCAGAACCAGACCCTCGCCCGTTTCGGATCCGGGTCTGATTATTTTCAACCATGAGCTGAGCGTTGAACTGGGGCTTGCAGACACCTGTCTGAGCGCGCCCGATAGCGCTGCCATCTTTGCCGGCAATCGTGTCCCTGATGGGGCCGAGCCTGTGGCGATGGCGTATTCGGGCCATCAATTCGGTCATTTCAATCCACAGCTGGGTGATGGCCGCGCCCTCCTGCTGGGTCAGATTGCCAGCCCTGACGGCGCTTGCTTCGACATGCACCTGAAGGGTTCCGGGCAAACCGTTTTTTCGCGTGGCGGTGACGGGCGCTCTGCCCTGGGCCCCGTACTGCGCGAATACCTGGTCAGCGAGGCGATGGCGAGACTCGGCGTACCCACCACACGCGCACTGGCCGCGGTGACAACGGGCGAGGAAGTCGCCAGGGAACACTTATTACCCGGCGGGGTGATTACCCGCATCGCCACCAGCTTTGTGCGTGTCGGCACCTTCGAGTATTTCTCATCGAAAAGCGACCTGGACGCCGTCACAAAACTGGCCGACTACGTTATCGAGCACAACTATCCCGCGTGTCGCGATGCACCCAACCCTTACCTGGCCTGGTTCGAGGCGATTATCGACCGGCAGGCGGCACTGATCGCGCAGTGGATGCAGTTCGGTTTTATCCATGGCGTGATGAATACCGACAATATGTCGATAGCGGGAGAGACCATTGACTATGGCCCCTGTGCGTTCATGGATCATTATGCACACGACCAGGTCTACAGCTCCATTGATCGCCACGGGCGTTATGCCTATAACAAGCAGCCATCCATCGGACTGTGGAACCTGACGCGCCTGGCGGAATCACTGCTGCCCTTGCTGGCTGACAACACCGGGGCTGCCGTTGAGGCCGCAAAAGGTGCCTTGAACAACTATGCCGGGCTCTATGAGGATTACTGGCTCGACGGGATGCGGAAGAAAACCGGCCTGATGAGCCGCCCCGATCGTGACAAGGCACTGATCGATGAGCTGTTTGATGTAATGGCTGCGAATCGCGCGGACTTCACGCTAACGTTCTATTATTTATCAACGATGTCAATGGATCCTGCGGACCAGGACAAGGATGTGAGCGCCTTGTTTGATAACCCCGGGCAATTCGATCACTGGGCACAGCAATGGCGTGCATGCCTGCGCCAGCAAGGCGGTGACGATGCAAGCCGCCAGGCGAGCATGCAGGCGGTCAACCCCGTGTATATCCCCAGAAACCACCAGATAGAAGCCGTCATCAGGGCAGCGGAAGATCATGATGATTTTTCAGCATTCCATAAACTCCATGCGGTATTACAAAAACCTTACGAATTACAACCGCAGCAAGATGTGTATA